>JAHIKF010000271.1 GCA_018897875.1 Pseudomonadota bacterium
CCGACCACGGGACCCTATGCGCGCATGTCGGCCCGGGCGGCCCTGGTGTCCTCGGAAAGTGGCGACATCCGGTTTCGGATTGACGGCGGGCTGCCCACCATAAGCAGCGGCCACTACTTTACCAACGGCGACACCCTGGTCCTCACCGGCACCCAGGCCATCCAGCAATTCCGGGGGATCAGGTGCGGTGATACGAACGGGGTGTTGAGGGTGACGTACTTTTATTAATCGGGACCGGGGTGACCAAAGGAACCCGGTGTCTAGGCGTAAATCCACCTGAGCTTTTGACATTGTAGAGGCGGGTGGTTGTCGGCTGCTTCGATGAGTGCCTATGACCTTTCCGGAGCGTAGGGAGTTTTCTGACTCACAATTGGGCAGGCTTGGTGAGGACTTAACGGAGCACATTAAACCGCTCAAGTCCAACTGGCAGGGATAAGGGAGAGCTAAATGCCGGGAATATTTTCATACGCTGCCGCTACTAACCCCGCCTTCGTCACCGGCGGGCTGGGGGCGGATCGGGGCCATGCGGCACCCCTGCCGGCGGCCCACGCTCCGGCGAATAACTTGCCCCTGGCCTGCGAGGTTGGCCCGGTGGCAAGCCGGGGGGAATCTCAGGCAGTCTGGCGGATTTTCTCATGACAATTACCATCACGCCACCTCTTACTACAACGGCGAATATCGTGGCCACACCCCAGGCCGGCGGGAGTCTTGCGGCCAGCACCAGGTACTATTACCGCATCCTGGCCCAGAACTCCACCTCGGTCTACTACATGCCAGCCTGGTTGTTGCGCAGCGCCTGGTCGCCGGAGCAGTATTTCGACACCGACTCCACCAATAAACAGGCGGCTATCACCTGGGAGGCCGTGGCCGGGGCTACCGGATACGTCGTCATTATGTCAACGGTGTCGGGGGATTATACCGGGTCAAAAAGGCTCGGAGCCTCCAACACCCAAGTGACCACAACCACCAATAGCTACACGGTCACCGCCGCACCCAACCGAAACGAATACACCTGGCCGATGCTCTCCCCCATCAGTTTCCCCATGCCTGGAGGGATTGCCCGGGTGGGGAGCCGTATCAACGTGTATTTTGACGGCACCGTGACATTAACGGGCATTTACAATGCAATCGTGGCGGCAGGTTACGCCACGCATGTTTATTGGGACGGCGTTAATTTTGTCCTCAACGGCAGCTTATATATTACCGGCAGTATAGCAGGATCACTCACAGCGAAGGGCGTTAATATAATTTTACTTGGAACAATCTACAACACTAATGCAAATTGCATCATCACTTTAGGAGAATCAATCGGCAGCAGTTACAGATACCCGACCACTTTGACATTCTTATATCTTTCCGCAGTAGCGGGGTCTTCATGGGGTGCAAATCTAGCTCTTTACGGGGTGCGAGTAAGCGGGTTAGGACCTTATGGAGCCGCCGCAGCTGTTTTCGGTGACATCAGGCTTGCCCCTAATGGAACAATTTTTAAAGATGTGGTTCTGCTTGACGGGGCGCTGTTTGATAGTTCTTGGGTTGATCTCAATAGAATTTCCACTCCCATAATTTTAGTAACATCCGGTACTCAAATTACCTGGGATATGAATATAATTTATGGCGGTCCCGGTGTTTATCCAAACATTAATGCCTACGGCAAGCATTACCGTATGTCATTTGTGAGCACCGGACCTTCTGATTTAATGTGCAAGAGCCATGTTTCCAGCACGTATCATCTCTCGATGTACGATATTTATTGTCCTTTCAGGCAGAACAATCTCCCGGTAATCGACTGGATGAAATACGCCAGCGACACTATTTGGCCGACGGTTTATCTTTATCACACCTGCCTGTTGCGGGTGGCCGACAAAAGCGGCAGCGCCATCAGCGGGGCGACGGTAACCCTCAAAGATAGCGGCGGCGCAACCGAAAAGACTACCACCACCAATACCGACGGCTACTTTCTTGATGAAACGATCGCCATCACCAATGCCACCGCGACGACCATTACGGATAGTTCCAAAAGCTGGACGGTGGACGCTCACAGGGGCAAGGAAATTATCATCACCAGTGGCGTGAACGCCGGGCAACGGTACGTGGTCAAAAGCAATACGGCGACCCAATTAACCCTGATGGACGCCCTGGCAACGGCGTGTTCGGCTGGAGATCGGGCGGGGTTCCCGTTTTACGCTTTGCGGTGCGCCATTGACCATGACCCGGCAACGGGTGGGGGAGTGGGTTCCGGTTACCAAATCATCACCGACAAGAACCCCCACACCCTGACCATCACCAAGGCGGGTTACCAGGACTATCAGGAGATTATGACGATAAACCGGAAGATGGATCTGGAGGTGGCGCTGTTGGCCCCAGCGGGCGGGGTATCTCCAACCAACCTGGGCCTCGTGCCCCTGGGCGTTAAGCAGGTGGCGATATGATCTATGTGGTCTTTTTCAGCAATGCCGGGGTGCCGGCAACCGGACTGACTCCGACCATCGGCGTCTACAAGAAGGTCTCGGACGCAACTGACGTGACCCCGGCGCCCACGGTCTCGGAGATCGGGGGCGGGTTCTACAAGTTCACGTCCAGCCCGGCTGAGGCCATGGTGGTGAGGATGAACGGCGGCGGGAGTCTGGCCGAGGCGGATAAGTACAAGGTGATGCAGATCACCCCCAACGACGCTAGCCTGGACGCGGGGGTAAGCACGCGAGCCCCCGAGAGCGGCGGAAATGTGGCGGCGATCAAGACCAAGACCGACAATCTGCCGTCCGATCCGGCGAGTAACACCCAAGTCGCTACCCGCCTGGCTACTTCAGGTTATACCGCGCCGGACAATGCCGGAATCTCGGCGGTTAAAGCCAAGACGGATAACCTGCCGGCAGCCCCGGCGGTTGAGGGCAACGTTCAGGGCCATGTGGCCGACGCCCTGGCTGCGTATGACCCGCCCACCAAGGCGGAGTTGGACGCGGCAGTGGCGCCGCTGGCCCTGGAGGCCGGGATTGAGGCCCATGTGCTGGCGGTCCTGAACTCCTATGACCCCCCGACTCGGGATGAGGCCACGGCTGATAAAACCGCGATTCTGGCGGCCGTCGCGGCCCTGAACGACCTTACCGTAGGAGAAATTTTGGGCGGGGACCTGTCGGACAGTCTGGGCTTTCCGGCCAACTCCCTGGCGGACCTGGTGCGCAAACTCTTCTGGGTCCTCTGCAACCGTTTGGTGATCACCGATGCGAGCGGGGCCTTTACGGCCTACAAGACCGACGGTGTGACCCCGGCGGTGGCCGGGACCGTCACGGATAACGGCACCACCACGGCGAGGAGTGCACCCACATGGCCATAAGCCCGAAGGCGTTGGCCTCCTGGGGGCTGTTGTCAGACAGCGAAGGGGGCATCATTCAGGTGACGCAAATCCTCCAGGAGATGGAGGTGACGCTGGCGGGCGGCGAGCCTCTGGCCGTGGAACTGGAAGCCGCCGAAATCAGCGTGAAGTTAAGAGAGGACCGTTAAAAGCGGGTTTTGGGTTCTGGGTTTTAGGTTTTGGGAAACAGCCGGGAACAACCGGAACCGGCAAGAAAAGCCGGACAAATAAATTGGCGCTTTTCGGTTTTCGGCCAAAGCAGGGAAACCAAGGGAGGCGGAGAGAAGCCGCATGGAAAAGATGGTGATCAAGCAGGGTGAAGCCAAGACCGTCATTTTTACGGTGAAGGATGGGCTGGGGACCGGGGTGGATCTCTCCGGGGCGGCCTTACTCCTGGGCGTGAAGAAAGATAAATCCGAGGCGGAATACACCTTTTCCAAGGCCGACCCGGAGTTCGACAAGAGCCAGGCGGCCAACGGCATCGTTTCGGTAAATCTAAGCGCCGCGGACACCGACCAGCCGGAGGCGACCTACATCGGAGAGCTAAAGTGTGCCTGGGCCGGGCCGGTGATCAAGAAGAGCGAGGATTTTTTCTTGCAGATCAAGCGGGCGGTGACGGCGTAAATACAGGTGTTAGGTTTTAGGTTCTTGCTTTTCCCAAAACCTAAAACCTAAAACCCAGAACCTGGTTTTTGAAGTGAGTTGCTGCCTGCCGTTGCCTGACGGCGAGCAAGTTACACAAGCGAGGGAATTATGGCTTACTGTTCCGAAGACGACCTCCTCAAGATGATACCCCAGTCAGAGCTGGCCGAGTTGACCGCGGAGTCCGGGGAGGTCCCCGACAGCCTCATTATTATGGATGCCATCAGCAAGGCCGGGGCCGAGATCGACTCCTACCTGGGGGTCAAGTATGTGGTGCCCCTGGCCACCCCGCCGACCCAGGTCAAGGCGCTGGCAGTGGATCTGGCCATCTACCACCTTTACTCCCGCCGCAGCGTGGTGCCGCCGGTGCGTCAGCAGAAGTATGACGCCGCGGTGGCCTTCCTGAAGCAGGCGGCGGCGGGGCAGCTGGTGATCGTCGGGCCCCAAGGCGAGCTGCCCACGGTGGCTAAAGAGGTGGCTGAGGCAACCAGCGCCATCCGGGTCTTCACCCGGGATACCCAGGCGGACTGGTAGGGGGGGAGGCTATGGCCAACGATCTCTGGACCACGGTAGAGGATGCGGTGGTGGCCGCGCTGAAGGCGGAGTTGGACGCTCAGGTCAAGACCCTGGTTACCTACCAGGGGGATTGGCAGGCCGACCTGCACCGGGAGGACTGGCGCTTCCCGGCGGTACTGGTGCAGTTGCGCCAGAGCCGGGGGGAACAGGTGACCATCGGGTCTTATGACCTGAACCTGGAATTTACCATCCTGGTGCTGGTGAGGCACCTGCGGGGCGAAGCCGCGGGCCGGCGGGAGGCCGATGGGGTCTACCAGGTGCTGGCAGGGGTGCGAAAGGCCTTGTGGCACCAGGACCTGGGGCTGGAGTTGCAACCCCTCAATCTGATCCGGGAGGAGCCGTTATTAAGCGACCAGGAATTTTCGGTATACGCGGCCCACTATGGCACCGCCCTGGTGCAGGATCTGTGAAGCTGACGAGGAGAGAGGATTATGACCCGGTCCATCCGGAATTTTTTAGCCACCCATAATCTGCTGGCGGTATCGGCCAATCAGCAGGAGGTGGCCATGAACACCGAACAGGCACTGGACACCACGCTGCTGGTGGACCTGAACACGGTGCTCAACTATCAGGCGCTGAAAAACCCCAACCGGGAGGAGCTCACTGGCAAAGAAGAGGCCGACCGGCTGCATGATTTCGGCGGCAAAGTGGTGGGCGCCTTAGCCTTTTCCCGGGCTCAGCCGCAGCATTTCGCCTTTCTGCTGGGCTACGGCCTGGGCGAGGTCCAGACCAACCCGGCCGGGGCCACCGGCTTTCGGCATACTATCCGGCCCCGGTCCGGGGAGGTGGATGTAGCCCGGTCCAACCCGTCTTTTACTGCGGCCATGCGCTTCGGGCGCCAGGTGCTGAAAAGGCGTTTTGCCTCCTGTTTTATTGATCAGATCAGGATGGATTTTGCCCGGGACGGTTGGGCCAAGCTCAACGGGACCGTGAAAGGCAGCGGCAAGGTGGTGGACAACACCGAGGTGGAGGCAGTGGCCGCGGCCGACAATGCCACCACCCTGACCCTGGCGGTCAACGGGGTGGCGGGGGAGACTGCCGCGGAGAGATTGAGCCAGGTTCAGGCCGTCCAGGTGCTGAATCCCGCCACCCAGGCCTGGGAGGAAGTGGCATACCAGGCCGTGTCCGAGGCGGTTCCCGGGGTCATCGACATTACCTCGCCGGGGGGAAGCGGGACGCCCACCACCTACCGGGTCTATTATGTGCCCATAGAGAGCGGTTGGATGAACCTGCCGTCCCGGGTGGAGGAGCCCCCCCTGAAGGTGAGCCAGTTGGAAGTGACCCTGGGGGGCCGCTGGGATGGCGCCGCCTTTAATGGCGGGTATCAACTAACCACGGAACTCAGAGGCGTCACCTGGACCATGAAAAACAACCTGACGCCGGAATCCACCCCGGGAGCGGGCGGCAATTACGCCAATCGCGCCTTTAGGACCGGGCGGGAACAGAGCCTGAAGTTCGACCGGGATTTCCGGGACTTCCTCCTGGCCCAAAACCTGAAAGACAACGACACGTTGGGGGTCCGGTTGGTGGCGACGGGGCCGGAATTTGAACCGGGGGTCAGATACCAGGTGGAACTCATCTTTCCCCGGGTGTCGGTGTTGGCCACCACGGTCAAGGTATACCAGCGGCGCCTTTCCGAAGAGGTGGAATTTGCCATCCTGGAGGATGACACCTACGGCTCGGTGGTGGCTTATGTCCAGAACCAGGTGAGCAGCTATGCGGCTTAGTAGCTGAAGTCCGCATAAGTATGCATGAAGTCCCCCTTTGAAAAAGGGGGATTTAGGGGGATTCTCAAACAGTTAATAAAATCCCCCCTAACCCCCCTTTAGGAAAGGGGGGAATAAAAACGGGTTCCAAATAGTTTGGGGACTTTTGCCAAGCGGGACTACAGAAAAGGCGGATACACCGCCAGTCACAAGCGTAATAGACTTCACGCGGGAGACAACATGGCGAGAATTTTGGGAGAATCGCGCCATACCCTGGCGATTCAGGACCCGGTTTCCGGTTCGGTGGTCACGCTGTATTACCGGGGGCCGACCTCGGAAGAGCGGGTGGCCTACCAGCTCTCCGCCTTCCGTTTCGAAGGCGGCGAACGGCGGTTTTGCCTGGGGGAGACGCGCCTGAAGTTCGGGCTGGAGATCCTGGCCGGGTTTGGGGCCGGGGATTTCATCATCGCGGCAGAGGGCGGGGAGACCGCCCTGGACCCGGCCCGGCATCCGGACTGGAAGGAGCGTCTGGCTGAAGATGCCCCGGACCTGGTGTCGTATCTGGCCCAACAGGTTTTTGAAGGCATGCGGGTGGCATCCCGGGGGGAGCCGGAGTGGGACTGAGGCAGGCGCCCGGGGAGGGCCGCCAGGGCTGGCCGCTGGATAAAGAGCTCCAGGTGCTGGCCGGCGGACGCCTCTGCGGCCCGGAGGAGCGGCGGCGGTGCCGCAGCGAGAGCGGGGCCTTTGCCGACTGGGCCTGCGGGGCTTGTGCCGAGCGGGTGCGCCCGGAAGCCATCTCCCCCTGGACCTGGCACCTGGTCTTTCTGTACCAGTTGAGCCGGGCCGGGTATCCCTTCAAGGCCAATGATCTCAGTTTGGAAACCTGGCTCCTCATGGGCACGGTGCGCCGGGTCTTAGAAGGAACGCAGCGAGGACAACATGGCCACGAATAGAGTTAAAAGCGGTACGAATCAGAAAAAACTGGAGGATTATCGCGCCTACCAGGAAGAGATGCTCAAGATCAGCCGGGAATACAGCCAGTCCCGCCTGGCGGTATGGGTTGACGAGGCCCGGTCCCTCCACGACACCTGGAGCGGCTTCACCCAGGAGTGGCAGGCCAACCTGGAGCAGACGACGGCCCTGGCTGGGAGTAAGTTCGAAGAGATGGCCGCCCGGGGCGAGGCCTCGGCCGGGCTTATGGCCCAGAGCTGGCAGAAGAACCTGTCGGACGTCTCCGGGGCGGTGGAGCAGTGGGGCGCCGGCTTTCTCCAGACCTTGGGGCGGGTGGCGGCGGCCTGGGGATCAAGCCTGGGGAGCCGGGGGGGCGCCCAGGAAGGCTGGTCATCGCTTTTGGGCGGGGTCCTGGATTTCGGCGGCTGGTTTCACCAGGGAGGGGTTGTGGAGGCCCACCAGGGCATGGTGATTTCCCCGGGGACCTTGATGGGGGACGAACAGCTCATCATGGCCCAGGCAGGGGAGGGGGTCCTCCCCCGGGAGAGCATGGCCCGCTTGGGGGAGAAAAACTTCGAGGCCCTGAGAACCGGCCGGTTCGAGCCCTCCGGAGGCAAAGCCGCGCCCCGCTATGACGTGACCATACAGGTCCAGACTTTGGATGCCTCCGGAGTGGCGGGCCTGGACTGGGACCGGTTGGTGCAGCGGCACCTGGTGCCGGCTCTCAGACAAGAAGCGGATCGGCGCTGGTAAGGAGAGGAGATGGCAAACGCCCGGTTGGAATGGACCCCATTGGGGGGCAGCAGCCAGAGCTACACCTTGCCGGTCAACTTCACCTGGGACTATCAGGAACTGGCCCAGGATGAGACCGACCGGGAACGGGCCGTGGACGGCACCTTGCGGAGTTATCTCCGGGGGCTGAAGCAGCGATGGGTTTTGCAGTTCCAGTTCATCTCCGCGGTTCAGAAGGAGATACTGGTGGCCATCAAGCAGGCCCAGACGGATATCGATTTTTTCCGGGACGGGACCGGGGCCAAGACCTTCACCGGGGTTTGGACCAATGACCTGGATTTCCGGGAGGTGGCTCCCGGGTTATGGTCCGGAAGCATGATGCTGGAAGAGGTGTAATTTTAAGTGAGCAGTGAGCAGTAAGCAGTGAGCAGTTATAAGTCTGCCTATCCAATAGAGAGAAACCATGCGGCAAGCTGGAGCAGATTATTTACGGGAAGAAGGACGTTGCCGGGGCGCCCGGCCCCGGGTGAAGGCGGTGCTCTTCCCCTATGGGCTGGATTACGGGCTGGCCCCGGGCTCCGGGGAGTTTATCCAGACCGCCTATGGCGGCGAACCGGGGAAACTGGTGATGGGCGACGGCTACCTCACTTCCGGTTCCTGGACCTCCCCGGTGGTCCAAAGTTTTTCGCCTTACCTGGACGAGGCGGTCCCATCCTGGGACGAGCCGTCGGGACACATGGACGTGGAGATCCGGCTCCGCACCGGGGAGACGCCGGCCGGGGTGGCCCAGGCGGCTTTTACCCTGCTTGCGTCGGGGCAGGACATGTCCCTGGCCCCGTATTTCCAGGTGAAAGTGGACTTTGACGAAACTATCCGGGCCTGGGGGCTGGACGACCCCGGGGAGGCGGATGCGTTTACGGCCTATGCGGTGGACCAGGGCCCGGATGGAGGTTTTGAGAGTTACGCCTCGGAAGGGCCGGGGTGTCTCACTGCCTTCAGCCTGGCCGGACGGCTGACTCTGCCGGAGCGGGAAATCATTGATCCGGGCGGGGTGCGGGTGGAGTTGGCCCCGGATTTCAGTGAACTCCGGACCGGCGACCACGTTCTGGTCCTGGACAACCGGGTGGGGCAATGGCTGCACCGGGCCGAAAATGCCTGTATGAAAGAGCCGGACTGGACCCGGAAGCAACTGGCGCTGTATCACGGCTGGGAGTTGACCGACGGCACGGTGGCCTGGCAGTTGCTTTACCAGGGAGTGGTGCAGCGCCTGGCCGGGATGGCCCACGGTTGGCGTCAGCCGCATCGCGTCCGCCTGGAAAGCCAGGATAGCGTGGCCGCGGGGCTCAAACAGAGGATCGGCGCCCCGGCCGACACGGGAGAGCGGCGGCCGTTTATGCGGGGCACCTATCTGGCCCGGGGGGAGCTGATCCGGGTCGTTGAGGCCGCCGCCGGCGAGATCACCCGGACCGGCAGCGGCAGCGCCACGGTGCAACTCCTGGGAACCTACCGGGGGGATTATCTCCAGGATTATCTTCTGGAAGCGGAAACGAGCGGTGAGGTGGGGAGTGCGACCTTCCGGTGGTCGCACAACCAGGGGCAGAGCTGGCAGAAGACGAATCTTACCGCGGCCGGGGCGGATGGACCGGTGGAGCTGGAGGAAGGCCTGTCGGTCTATTGGGAGCCGGGACTGGGGTCGGACCTGGTGGCCGGGGACCGCTGGACCTTTGCGGCGTCTCCGCCGATCTACCACTACCAGGTCTTTGGGGCCCCTTTCGAGGCCGTCACCGCGGTCTATCTCAGCGGGGAAGAAAACGACGACCGGGTGACGGCGGACGCGGGCACCGGCCTGATCCAGGTGAGCGGCAAGAACGCCTCGGTTACGGCCCGGGTGGTCAAGGACCACACCACCCACCCGGTGGACATGGTGGCCGATATTTTAGCCGAAGTCGGCCTCGAGGCGGCCATCGATGAGGATTCCTTTGCCCTGGCCAAGAGCCTCACCCCGGAATACGCCATTGGGATAAGGTTTGAGAATCTCACCGCGGCCCAGGCCATCCGGGAGATCATCCGGCGCTGCCTCTACGATCTCTGGATCGATTTCGGGGAGATCAAGATCAGGGCCTATCTGGGTGAGGCTTAATACCGTTTTCGGTTTTCAGTTTCCGGTTTTCGGTAAAAAAAAAGGGGGAATGTAGGGTGCGCACTGCGCACCATCGCACTCAGGCAGTTCTCCTGTGCCGATACAAGGTGCGCAGTGCGCACCCTACACATAGCTGCTGAGAGCAGCGATTTTCCAACAAGGAATCACCATGGGACGCATTCAATGGACCCGGGCTTCACAGTTTAATTGGGTCTTCGACAATATGGGCGGGACCCCGCTCCAGGAGGCGGTGGCCGGCAACTGGCATCAGGCCGTGGCCGCGGTTGACGAGGCGGGCGGCGTGGCAATCACCGTCCCGAACCCCGGCGGCGGCCAGGTCTGCTGGGTCCGGGGGGTATGGCCGGCAAACACTACGTTCCCCTGGGAAGGCTTTTGGGCCGAGCCCATGGGCGGGGATCTCACCAACTATTACCCGGGCGGGTCCTTTGCCAATGAGGCGGACCTCACCACCATCACCCTGGGGACGGCGCTGCCGGTGGGAGCTGTGGTGCAGCTCTACTATATGTATTACACCGGGGAGCAGGCCGAGAAGTATGAACCGCTGAACAATTATCCCTGCATCCGCCGGGCCTGCCGGGCCCGGGACGATTACACCTATGATTTTGCCGTGGACCGGATGCTGGACCTGATGGTCTTGCTGCACCTGGCGGGGCGGGAGCGGGGCCGGGACTATGGCCCGTTGATCCGGTTCCTCTGGGATGCCTTTGTTAAGCGGGAGGAGTCTCGTACTTCGCCCCTGATGCATGACGACTTTGAGCGCCAGCAGTGGGACCGGGGGGCGCACCTGCTCTATCGGGGCGCTACCGGTGGGGAGACGGCTTTTCAGGCCTTCCAAAACGAGCTGGCCGCGGGCATGAGTGGCCGGGCGCTCCACGTCAAGGCGGCGCTGCCCACCGGCGGGGACGCGGCCTGGTTCGGCTACGGGCTGGACTGGTCCCTGGGTGCGGACCCCTTCAAGACCATGGACCGTCTCACCTTCACCTTGCAGGGGGTCGGCAGCACCAGCCGCCTGCACAACCTCACCAAGATCGGCAGCGGCAGCGCCACCCTCTTGCTCCTGGGGGACTATGTCAAGCAGGAGAAGCGGCGGTTTGTGGTGGAGATGGAGACTACAGGCGAGGTGGGGGCGGCCACCTTCCGCTGGTCCAAAGACGGCGGGCTCACCTGGGAAGCCGCGGGCCTTACGAGCGGGGACCGGCAGCACCCGTTGACCCTGGAGGACGACCTGGCCGTGGCTTGGGAGGGAGGCTCCGGCACCGACCTGGTGGCGGGGGATTTTTGGATGTTTTGGGGCGGCGAGCCCATTATTCACCCCCGTCGCCTCCTGGTGACGCTGAACGACTCCAGCCATGAGGACTCGGACCCCTGGGGTTCCGAACATACGTATGTCCACGCCATTCCGGACCGCTTTACCGAAGCCACCGCCTTTGACCTGCCGTTGGGCCAGTTCTGGCGCCGGGACAACCTCATCGATGACGGCGACCGGGTCCAGGCCATGTGGGGCAGCTGGTACTCCGCCAGCCAGGCAGGCGACAGCGACATCACCATCGGCACCCGGGAAGAAACCGAAATTCTCCTGGGGGAGACCTTTTACACCCAGCGGCACATCACCTGGGACCTGTCCCCGTATGCCACCGCTTTCGGGGTCTGGGCCGGGATCGATACGGCGCGCTGCAACTCCGCCGGTCATGTCAACGTCAACTTTCTCATCAAACCGGTGGTGGCCGGGGCCGGTTCCCTCAGCCTGCGCGTCAAAGTCAAAGACGCCCAGGGCAGCTATTTCTACCGGGATGAGACGGTCCAGGTCAACGCCTGGCAGCGGCTGAGCGTAACCCTGGGGGAGATGACGCTGGAATCGGGAGCCTACCCCCTCACCCATCCCCTCCAGGTGGTGGATGTGGGCTGCCCGACTTCTCCCCCCAGCAACGGGGCGTTTTATCTCACCGACCTCAAGTTCGATGAGCACCAAACCTTTGCCGCGGCCGACCGCCTCCGGGTAGTGGAATTCAAGATGGAGCAGCAGGGCCTGACCGAGCACGAGTGGTGGCTGGACGAAGTGGCCCTCAACCTTACGGCTGCGGACCCTTATCCTTATGCGCCCCGGCTGGCCATTTCCCTGACCCCTTATGGCCAGAACCCCTGGCGGGGTCCCACCCCGGTGCATTACGCCCAACCCCTGGCGCCTTACCTGGTGGGGGCCATGGACCTCAGCCAGACCTATCTTGAGCTGCACCGCGACGCCCAGGAGG
>JAHIKF010000272.1 GCA_018897875.1 Pseudomonadota bacterium
CTGCAGGTCCAAATCCTCCGGGAGGGAAAATCCCAGGGTCAAGGGATTGCCTATCTCGACGACGGCACCATGGTGGTGATCGAAAACGCCCGGCGCTTCATCGGCCGGGAAGTGGAGGTCGCGGTAACCAGCGTCTTGCAAACCACTGCCGGGCGCATGATCTTCAGCGAAATCAAGAACGGCGGCGCCCTGAGAAAAGTGTAACTTTGATAGCGGGGGGCCGTAGGGAAATCGCCGTTTGTTTGAAAATTGGTATCAGGTGCGCCGTCGCACCATGGCAGGATTTCACGTTGTGAGACCCAGGCGCGTACAGTCACTTAATGGAAGCCTCTGAAACCCTGGCCTTGACTGTGTCTTCGCCGGATGCCGGCGCCCGCCTGGATCAATGTCTGGCCCAGTCCCTGGGGTGGTCCCGGGCCCGGCTGCAAAAGCTGGTGAAATCCGGGCTGGTCCTGGTCAACGGCGAGGTGCGGCCGGCTTCCTACCGGGTGCGGGAGGGCGATACGGTAGTGGTGCGCGTGCCGGAACCCTCGCCCAGCCACCTTGCCCCCGAAGCCCTGCCCCTTACTATCCTCTTTGAAGACCAGGACCTGTTGGTGGTGAACAAACCCCCGGGCCTAGTGGTTCATCCCGGCGCCGGGCACCGCGCCGGCACCCTGCTCAATGCCCTGGTGCATCACTGCCCGGACCTCAAGGACATCGGGGAGGTGAGCCGCCCCGGTCTGGTGCATCGCCTGGACAAAGACACCAGCGGTCTCATCGTGGTGGCCAAGACCTCCCTGGCGCACGCCTCTCTGGTGGCCCAGTTCCAGGCCCATGCCATCACCAAGCGGTACCAGGCCCTGGTCTGGGGGCGCCTGCCGGAAATCGAGGGCGAAATCGATAAAGAGGTGGGCCGCCACCCCACGGCGCGCCAGAAGATGAGTGTCCACGCCCGGCGGGGGAAGCGCGCCCTAACCTTCTGGCGGGTCCTGCAGGAATTTCCCGGTCCCCTGAGCCTGGTGGAGCTTACGCCCCAGACGGGGCGCACCCATCAACTCAGGGTGCACCTGGCCTCGGAGGGCCACCCGGTCCTGGGGGACCCCGCCTACGGCGGCGGGGTGAGCCGCCTGGCGGGGCACCCGCGGCTTAACGGCCTCAAACCCCTGGTGCACCGCCAGCTTCTCCACGCCTGGCGCTTAGGGGTGACCCATCCCCGCACCGGCGAGCCCCTTACCTGGGAAACGCCGCTGCCGGAGGATTTTCAGGCGGTGGTGGACTTTTTGGAGGAGTTAAGCTTATTATAGCAGTATGTCCTCTCCGGTTGAGAAAAGTTCAAAGTTCAAAATCGAAAGCATTAAGGTAGGGTGCGCACTGCGCACCAAAATATATCAGGACCTCACTGAATGGTGCGCAGTGCGCACCCTACATAACTTTATCTCTGAGAAAATTAGGGGGCGGCTTTCATCATGAATATCGTATTGGCGACTTCTCCTTCGGAGGAAGATAAACACGGCGTCCGGTCCATGGCTCCCCTGAGCCTTGGTTACCTTGCCGCGTGCGTGAAAAAGTATCCGGAGGTGAGCGTGCGGATTGTGGACGCGTATGGAGAAGGCCTTACGGTCAACCAGGCCTATGACCGGGTCCTGGCCCTGTCTCCCGACCTGCTGGGGGTATCCTCAACGAGTTTCTGCTTTCCCAGCGGCATACGGCTCATATCCCGCATCAAGTCGGCCAGAAGTGACGTGGTCACGGTTATGGGCGGGTACCACCCGACCATGTTTGATAGCCAGTTCCTCAAAG
Source organism: Pseudomonadota bacterium (assembly GCA_018897875.1). Taxonomy (GTDB): domain Bacteria; phylum Desulfobacterota; class Desulfobaccia; order Desulfobaccales; family 0-14-0-80-60-11; genus 0-14-0-80-60-11. Next base: position 1,783 of record JAHIKF010000272.1, read on the forward strand.
ATGTTCCGGAACTGGACCTGGTGATCCGGGGTGAAGCAGACGAGAGTTTTCCGGAACTATGCCGGCGGCTGCTCCGGTCTGAATCTCTGGCAGGCTTGCCAGGCTTGTCCTATCGTGCCAACGGTGAGGTGGTGCGGGGAATCCCGCAACAAATCGAGGACCTGGACGCCATCCCCTTTCCCGACCGAGCCTTATTTACCTATGATGGCTACTTCCACCAATTCGGGGGCTTCCCCATTCCCGAAGTCCCCCCCACCGCCAATGTAGCCTCCTCCAGAGGCTGTCCCTACCATTGCACTTTTTGCCCGAAACTCTTTCCCGAGTGGCGGTACCGGATGCGGAGTGCGGACAACGTCTTTCAGGAAATCCTGGAGCTTCAGCGCGCCGGCTTCAAAATGGCCTTCTTCCAGGACGAGAATTTCTCCTACGACATCCCGAGGGTCGAGAAAATTTGTCACCTGATCCTGGAGCATGACCTCAAGATGAGATTCGCCTTTCAGGGCACGATTCACCATCTCCCGGAATCCGTCTTCCAGTTGATGCACCGGGCGGGCTTTGACGCCCTGTTCGTGGGGGTGGAAAGCGGCAGCGACGCCCAACTCA
>JAHIKF010000273.1 GCA_018897875.1 Pseudomonadota bacterium
ATGAGGTATACCCCCAGGGTGCCTCCCAGGACTCCGCCGACGATGAGAATGATCCCCATCTTGAAGTCCACGTTGCCCAGGCGCCAGTGAGCGTAGGTGCCCGAGGTGGAGGCCGCCACGATCTGATTGGAATCCGAGGCCGCGGCCACCGTGGATGGGATGCCCACCATGATGAGTAGCGGCGTCATGAGGAAACCGCCGCCGACGCCGAACAAACCCGAGAGGAAACCCACCGCCCCTCCCAGACCAAAGAGCAGCAAGATGTTGATGCTATTGCCCGCCAATGGTAAATAGAGGCTCAAAGACATACTTAATTCTCCCTGGTGAAATTTTGCCGACAGATATCGGCGAGACGCGCCACCTTACCCTGGACCCGCACCAGGAGCACCTCCCCTTCGAACTGCTGGTGCAATCTCTGTAAAGGGGGTGAACATTCCATCCCCTCTTGGGGAAAATCTCCGGCCAACCCCATGATGATAAACTGCACGGAACTCGGCGAATTGGAGAAGCGCAGAACCTCCTCGTAGAACGGTCCGGAGGATATGAAGATTTCCATGGTGACCCCTTCCTGCTGGCATCGCTCCCGGATTTTCCCCAGCCACAGGCGGGTGTCCTCTTCCAGGACCTCCGGAGAAATCTCGCCATTGGCTAAACTTTCCGGTTGGACCGGAAACACCGCCATCACCGCCAGGGACAGCTTCAGACGCGCCGCCAGTTGCACCGCGTAAGAGGCCGCCCACACCGCCGGCGCTTCCATGTCGATAGCTAAGAGGACCCGCTTTTTCATCAACTAACGGCTAATGCAGAATCCGTTCCATCCATAATTAATCAGATATATCAAGAAGTTATGCTTTGTGTGCGTTCCCGGGCAGTTTCATATTGAACCGGATAGCGGCAGCTGCTTGGCTAACTTATTGTTTTTAGGCATCAATTGTATGGTTCATTATGAAACGCCAAATGAAACCGTTTTCAAAACGCGGGGGTGGGAAGATTAAAATAGGGGAGGGGGGAACGGTTAGGACTTGGACAGGCCGTATTTTTTCAGCTTGCGCCATAGAGTGGTGCGGGGCAGCGCCAGAATGCGGGCGCTCTCCGCCAACTGATGGTTGGTGAACGACAGCACCTTGCGGATGTGCTCTCTTTCCGCTTCTTCCAGGGTGGACCACCTGCCGGTGGGGACGATGGCGTATTCTTGCAGGTCCGGAGGCAGGTCGGCCAGGGTCAGGGTGTCGGCTTCCGCCAGGGCCACGGCCCGCTCAATAATATTTTGTAATTCCCGGACGTTGCCCGGAAAAGCGTAGGCCAATAACACGTCCCGGGCGGCCTGGTCAAACCCCGAAATCTTCTTGGCAAACCTTTGGCTGAATCGGCTTAGGAAGTATTGAATCAGTAAGGGGATATCCTCTTGGCGTTCCATCAGGTCGGGAAGCGCGATCTGCACCACGTTCAGCCGAAAATAAAGGTCCTCCCGGAAACGGCCTTGGGCTACCGCCTTTTTCAAGTCCTTGTTGGTGGCTGCAATGAATCTCAGGTCCAGCCGAAGGGGCCGGTTGCCCCCCACCCGGCTAATGGTCTTTTCCTGGATGACCCGAAGGAGTTTGCCTTGCATGGACAGGGGCATATCTCCGATTTCGTCCATGAACACCGTGCCGCGGTTGGCCGTTTCCAGGATGCCGATCTTGGTGGCAATGGCGCCGGTGAACGCCCCCCGCTCATAGCCGAAGAGTTCGCTGGCAATCAGCTCCTCGGTAAAGCCCCCGCAATTGAAGGCCACAAAAGGCTTGTCCATACGAGAGCTTTCCCGATGAATGAGTCGAGCCACCAGTTCCTTGCCGGTGCCGCTCTCTCCCCGGATGATGACGTTGCAGTCCAACGGGGCCACCTTGCGGATGACGTGGAAGACCTCCTTCATCCTGGGGCTGATACCGATCATCTCTCCCCAACCTTCCAGGGGTTCAAGCTTTGCCTTGAGCTGGCGGTTCTCCCGGAGCAGGTGCTTGTGGTCCAGGGCTTTGCGGGTCAGGTTGCGGATTTCCTCCAGCCGCAGGGGCTTGGAGACATAGTGAAAGGCGCCCTTCTTGATGGCCGCCACCGCATGGTCAATGGAGGCATGGCCCGTGATGAGGATGACTTCGGTGTCAGGAACCCTGGCTTTCAACTGCTGCAACACTTCCATGCCGCTTATCCCCGGCAGGACCACGTCTAAAAAAATCAAGTCATACGCCGCGCCTTCCAGGTCCCGAAGCAGATCCTCCCCCGAGGCAAAGGTATCCACCCGGTGCCCTTCTTTTTCCAGGGCACCTTTAAGCCTTTTCTGAACAATTACTTCATCATCGACTACGGCGACGTTCATGAAATCCTCTGCCGGGGTCAGTCTTCATGATGGACCGGAAGGATCACGGTAAAAGTGGAGCCTTTCCCTCTTTGGCTCTCCACCTCAATGTGTCCCCCGTGCTTTTCCACAATGCCATAAGTCACGGAAAGGCCCAACCCGGTCCCCCGGCCCACCTGCTTGGTGCTGTAAAAGGGGTCAAAGATGCGGGGCAAGTGCTCCGGTTCTATTCCCACCCCGGTGTCGACAACCTCCACCTTGAGCCACTGGCCATCTTCGGCAGGGTAAGCCCTGAGGGTCAACGTCCCCCCGTCCAGCATGGCCTGGATGGCGTTGATAAAGATGTTCAAAAATACCTGCTGCAGACTTTTGCGGTCCCCGTGAAAGGGCGGGAGGCCCGGGGGAAGATCTTCCTCCACCTGGATGCCGGAGAGAGTCAGCTGGTTCCGCACCAGTTTCAAGGTATCGTGGACTACCAGGCTTATAGAAAGCGGCTCAAATTCCGGATGCTCGGACCGGGAAAAATCCAGCAAGCCTTTGACGATCTCCGAAGCCCGCTCCGATTGCACCAGGATGTCTTGAATCAGCCCCAGGGCTTCCTCCTGGTTCAATTGACGAAAATCCTCCTTCAGCGCCTCAGCGGTGAGCACAATGTTGTTGATAGGGTTGTTCAGTTCGTGGGCAATCCCCGAGGTCAGGGTCCCCACCGCGGCGATCTTCCGGGATTGCACCAACTGCTCCTGGTGCACCTCCAGTTCGTGAATCATCCGGTTGAAGGCCCGGAAGAGCGCAAAGAATTCCTCAGACCTGGATTCCGACTCGGGGAGCGGAGTGAAATCGCCATGGGCAATCTTGTCCATGGCTTGCTGCATTTGGAGTAGCGGCTGGACCAGCAGCCGGGCCACATAAAAGGCCATCATGATTCCAAGTGTCAGGAAGATTACCACGGAACCAAAAAAGAGATACATGGCCCGCTGGAAAAGCCGGTCGATCTGGTGACGTTCTTCCTTTTCCCAGCCTTCCGCGATGTTGAGCAATTCCTGGCCCTGGTTGCGCAGGGATTCCTCCAGTGATGAAAAATTCCCCCGCTCAGCGCCTTGGCCTCCCTGGTTAATCCTTGATTCGATCTCCTGCAAAATTCGCCGATAATGGTTAAGGGTCCGATAAAATTCCGGGGTCTTGGGTTCTTGTTTGAATCTTTGGATCTCCGGCTCATGGCTCCGATAGAGGTCTTCGACCCGAGCGGTATAGTTCTTGGCCTCCTGGAGGCTGACAGGCTGCCGATAAAGGAAGAAGTTTTTCTCGTACCGCCGCAACTCCAGGAGGTTCTGGAACAGGTCGTTGGTGAGTTCCAATAACCTCAAGCGGTTGCCGATTTCCCGGTGCACCTGGAAACTGAAGCCGGCAAAAATCAGCACCGACAGGACGCTGAATAGGAAAGCCAGGATGATCTTGCGCCGAATCTTGAAGGTAGCTTTTTTCATTATCGCCGGTATGAGAATGAGATTTAGGGGCCTTTCGGCCTTGATATAAAAATATCAGGAAGTTGGGGGCGGGCCAAGAGAAGATTTTCACTCAGCCTGATTCAATGGATAGTTTTTTGACCACGCTGCAATATACCTTGCCATGACCTTCAATTATCATCGGGCTGCCAGAAACTGCATATATGATCTTTATAACGAAATGCGCTTTTTGTGGGGGAGATTCGTGAATCCTTTTTGGTCCCGATGATTTTATGCCTTGATGGAGAGGTTGCCTGGTCAAGTCTCGACCATTGCAGATTAACCCCACAAGGTCCAATCGAAGGTTGATATTCTTTGCAGCGATGGTTTCCCGGGGGAGGACAAAGCTAAATTGATCCGGCGGCCACCACCAAGGGTACCAAACCCCTGGCACAAAAGCTAAGAGGATGGAAAGCCAACAGCCAAATTTGGGGGTAACCCCACCCGGGCCAGACATTATTGATCTTCTGGTGGTGGTAGCACTGTCCCCACCTTGCTGGGCCCATTAATGGCCACCCCACCATCCCTTGTAGGCGCATAGGACAGCGTTGGTGCCGACAAAAGCCAGTAGGTCACCCCTTGTGTAGTTTCCCAACCCTACGTTTCTCACTGGCCCCCACAACCAAACCACAGGGACTACCTTTTTCCTATGAGCGGCTCGCCTGCAAGATAACCTGGTGGGATCATAGATAGGCCCCACCACCTCTCATGGTCCGGCCCCCAAAATCCTTGCGGGCCTGGGGCGGTGCCAAGAGCAGAGGCAATCCTTTGATGACCAAGGCCTCATGGCTAACCAGGCATTTTTTGCTAAATCCTGTTGGCCTCCCTCCTGGAGAAAGATGACCAGGCGCTGACTGTCGGTGGCATGTCCCGCCAGCAGTTAAAGGAGACCGGTAAGATCACCAGCCTGGAACGGCTTTGGCGGACTGCACCGGTCTCCTCAAAACTATTTTTGAAACCTTGGGCAATCTTTTGTAATCAGTGGGGCCAAAGCTTCGGTTTTATACCTGCCCCATCTCCCCTGAAATTCTATAACTTCCCCCAGCTTGATTGGAGGAACAAGCCTGCCTTCGTTTCGCATGGAACTCGTCCCAATCCAGGGCTATACAATGTCTGCACAACCACACAGTTGCGCTCTTTCCCAAGGCGAAATGAGTTATCTCTTCAGCAATTTCCTCTCCATAGGCTTGGACCATCGCCTCCCTTGCTTTTTCGTATTCGGCGTCAGTTTGGCATTGCCCGAAAAACTGGGCGTAAACCTTATCTTCCAAGTCATCCGGCGGATAGACTGGTCTGCTCGTTTCGCACAGCAGCTCGCCATTGAAATCACCAAAAAACCTGTACCCGCCTCGGCCGAAAGGCTTGAGTTCACTTTTGTGTTTTTTGCAGCATGCGCATCGTTCAGTATCCATTTCAATCTCCTCTTGTTGGTTTAGTGGTTGACGTGTCTCCAACACTCCCCTCCGATGATGGCGTATACTGACCGCAGAGGAATATCGTAGGTTTGGGCCAATTTTTTGACAGTAGCGCCCTATTTGCGCTCTCTCTTGATTCTCAGGACCTCCAGGTTTCTGAGCTTAGCTTTTCCATTGTTCTCGGCATCCCAGGGACCTCGGGCTGGCGCTGGGCTTGCTGATTTCCACGCTCTCGTTTGTCTCCGGGATCATCCAGCGTTAATTGCGGACGCAGCCGTCAAACATCACAATCTCAAGTGGCCGACCACCATCATTCATGGCAGCAAAGGCAGGGAGCTCCCGCCCAAAGGCCCTCTAATCCGAGAGAATAGGCATTAGGTAATCCATGGTTCCCTAAACAAATTGTCGATTATTCCGTAGGCGTTTGGCTGTCGCCTCCCGCAGTGCTTCACGAAACTTTTCGTAAGCAGCCCACGTCTGAAAAGTAACAACTTTATCCCCGTGCCAATCGGCTATCCTTGCTCCAGTGGCAAGGTTAATCCATTTATTTTCTTTCAAGACTTGGCAGGTAAGCCACTGGTACCACCAGCACCCCCCATGTTCATTCATATGCGCCTTTTTGATTTGGTTATATGCGTCAGGGGATAACTCTATTGCGAGACGGCTTAGCAAAGTGAAGTAGGCCTTGGGGGAGAGGATTCTCAACCCCCACTGCAAGCAATTCTTTCTTGTATACGAATTATTGGCCATGACCTCGCCCCCAAAATTTTAAAATCTTCAAGTTTCTCGGTTTTTGTCCATTGGCTCCATTAAGAGCACAAAATTTCGATGTTTTAGCCATCGGTTTCAGCCAAGATGTCTTCTATGCTTATCTCCTCCTCTTCATCATCAGTATCTTGAGTTGAAGGCGCAATCAGATCTG
>JAHIKF010000274.1 GCA_018897875.1 Pseudomonadota bacterium
CCGGCGATGGCGCAGTCGGGCACGAACCTGCCCTGCTGCTTGAGATGGTTCAGGTACTCGTACAGCAGGCACTCGAGGTAGACGGTGGGGACGCCCCACTCGTTCATCATGCGCCAGGGGCTCATGCCGGTGCCGCCGCCGGCGCCGTCCACCGTGAGCAGGTCGATTTTGGCATCGGAGGCGAATTTGACGGCCCGGGCCAGGTCAACCGGTCGGTAGGCCCCGGTCTTGAGGGAGACGCGTTTGGCGCCGACGTTGCGGAGGTGCTCCACCGTCTTATGGAAATCGTCTTCATCCACCATGCCCACCCGGGAGTGGCGTTCGAATTCCTTGATGCCCTTGGCCAGATAGCGCTCTTCGGTGGCCGAGTCGGTGGGGTCGGGCAGCACGATGTAGCCCCGGCTCTGGAGGAGTTGGGCCCGCTCCAGGGTGTGGAGCTTGACCTCGCCGCCGATGTTCTTGGCCCCTTGCCCCCACTTGAGTTCGAAGAATTCGATCCCCAGTTTTTCGATGACGTATTCGGGGACGCCCAGGCGGCCGTCCTCAACGTTGGCCTGGACAATGATGTCGCCCTTGCCCTGATACCATTTCCGGAAGGTTTTGATGCGGCGCTCCATTTCCGGGGAGCGGACGATGCGGCCGCCTTTGATATCGGCGTGGGGGTCCATGCCGCAGACGTTTTCGCCGCACACGATGATTATGCCGCTGATGGCGGCGCCGATGGCCATGGATTCCCAATGGACCCGGGCGATCTCGGTGGACCCCAGGGCCCCGGTAAAGGCCGGGAAGGACAATTTGACTTTTTCTTTCACCCCGATTTCAGCGCTGACATCCACCGCCGGGAAGACGGCCGCATCCGAGTCGGCCTTGATGCCCACCGCGCCCACGCAAGTTCCCTGGACGTTGAAGTGGGAAAAATCCACCGGATAGTCTTTGTCGGCGCCGGCGGTGATATTGCCGAAGGGCTGGGGATAGAGCATCTCCCGGCCCCGGATGGCCGAGCGGCCGATCTCGCAGGGACCGGGGCAACTGTCCAGGCAGGTGACGCAGATGCCGGAGCCGGGAGATGCCTTTACCCGGTTTTTGGTTAAGGTGGCGGGGCTGCGGTTGGGATTGCTGAGACTCATGGTTTTCTGTCCTCCTTAGGTTTATGGGCCGGGTTGTGCCGCGGCTTCTTGATTTTCTGGGGTAAAAGCCAAAATTGGCCAAAAATTGGTAGTTTTGACTGTCCTGAAATTAACAAAAATGAACATAAGCTGCGATAATTCCCGGAGAGCGGGGAATCGGGCGGAGAGAAAAGAGTGACAACAATAATCATATTGTATGGAATAACAAGAGGTTAAATGAATAGCTATCAGGCAACTCCTTGAAAATCATCATAAAATCACGTTCTAGTACATGCAAGGATTAGACCATTATAAATTGCTGATAATTCAATAGGTTATCATTTTGGCGTCTACATAAATGTCAGATAGTCAGGCAAATGTTACAAAAAAGTCCATTAATAGCTTGCAGTTGCCAAATTTGTCGGCTTAATCGCTCTTATTGACATAAAAGTAAATATTGATACAAACCACCGGGTGCCGCTTGCCAGCCGTAAAGGCCGCAGGGTTTTTAACTTCCCGATTAAATTTATGAAGATTGCCCGGCGGGTGGCGCCGGGGCCAGGTGTCGTCTCAGGAGAGGCGCGGAAGGTCGGCGGTCATAAATGGGTCGGGGCCAGGGACCGGAGGCTTAGGAATCGGGGGATCCCGGGTTGAGGCTGGCGGAGCGCTGTGGGGTGAGCTCTGCGCCCCATTGTCATTAATCCTTAGCCCTCGTTTACCAGCTCGGCTTGGGAACGCCTTTACCCGACAAGGTCAGCCGGGCGACCATTTTTGTTCCCCAAAACAACTTGAGACCTCTGGGACAGTCCCCTCACCTGTCATTCTGAGGGAGCGAAGCGACCGAAGAATCTCATAACTACAAGTAAATACGAGATCCTTCGCTGCGCTCAGGATGACAAAATGGCTTTTCGCAGAGATCTCAACTTGGTAACGAGGGGAAACGACTGGCTCTACAAAGCTTGGTATCGTCAAACATACTATCCAGATCATAGCTAAAATGTTTCCCGCTGCAGCGATACGTGTCTATAAAGGCATGCTGTACGGCATAGATCCTGTTTATTCTATTGATTATGGTTAGTTAGGTACTAATTTTCTCTCACATCATTTCCTTACGGTCCAACGGTTTTTGGTGTAGCCCTCCTTTCCGGGATAGGCGCGGCATGGGGCGCTTGCGAGAATGGGGCGCGAAATTGCTCGTCGAAGCAGGCGCCTCCTGCCGGGTTTGATGCCTAAAAAATTTTCAGCATGGGTTGCACTCATCCAGTCCTCTGCAGCACCACGGCCATGGGTTCATATGCCCTGAGACTCGCAAATAATCTGCTCGCAGATGGGGTGGTATGTATAAAATTTGTGGGAAACTACTTTTGTAGTGAAATTGTGCTATCATGCCGCCTGTGAGAAGAATTGGCTTCGAGAGGCGGATCGTTGTGGGGATTTTACTCTGGCAAAGAGGCTCCAAAACCTCGTTGGGACAGTACTATAGCGTTTGCCAAAAATTTCTTCTGATTGCTGGTTTTTAAATCCCCCTAAATCCCCCTTTAAAAAGGGGGACTTAAAAAGCGATTTCTTATAGTTCCCCCCCTTTTTTAAAGGGGGGTCAGGGGGGATTAGAGTGATTCCAATATCGGGAAAAACTTTTTGCAACGAGTATATCTCTGGATGCAGCAAAATCTTGGAAAATATTTTTATCAGTTTCATTTAGTGGGCCATAGAATCATACTGGGGAGCAGGACATATGAATCAGAGAAAGGGTTTCATCGACACTCATTCCGATACCGGGCAGGTGGAACGTCTGATGGACTGCATAGCGTTCTCCAAAGCACTGGCAGGCATTTATGACATGGAAACCCTGCTCAAGGAGGTGCTGCAGCGCATCAATGCGATCATTGCCGCCAAGAACTGGTCCTTGCTGCTCATCGATCCCAAGACCAGGGAACTCTATTTTGCGGTGGTGGTGGGGGTGGCACCCGAGGCGGTGAAGGACATCCGCCTGAAGCCGGGGGAGGGGGTCGCCGGAGCCGTGGTCCAGACGGGGCAACCGATCATTATCCCCGACGTAAAAAAGGCCCCCGGTTTTTGTGCCCGGGTGGATTCAGTCACCGGCTTCGACACCCGGTCCATAATCGCTCAGCCCCTGATAGTCAGGGGAGAGGTTATCGGCGTTTTTGAGGTGATCAATGTGGAAGACGAGAGGTTCTTCCGGGAAAAATACCTGCCGCACCTGGCCATCCTGGCTGACTACGTTGCCATCGCGGTGGATAATGTACGCAATCTGCAAAAACTCCAGGCCCGCACCTTCATCGACGAGGTCACGGGTTTTTATAACACCCGCTATCTCATCCAAAAGCTGGACCGCCTCATCCCCCAGCATCGAGAACGGGGAGAGCATTTCTCCCTGGTCTTTCTGGACCTGGACAATTTCAAGGCCGTGGTGGACACGCACGGCCATCTCCGGGGCGCCGAGGTCCTGTCGGAGGTGGCCCGGGTGATCAACGGGGAGTTGGGGCCGGACGACAGCTTGGTGCGCTACGGCGGGGATGAGTTCATCATTCTCTTACCCCGGCGCCCCCAGCCGGAAGCCCTGGAGATCACCCGCCGCCTGCGCCACACGCTCAACAACGCCGCCTTCCTGCAGAATGAGGGGCTCCGGATCAAGGTCACCGCCAGTTACGGCATCGCCACGCTGCCGGAAGACGCCCAGGACCGGGAGACCCTGTTGTTCATCGCCGACCAGGCCCTGTTCAGCAGCAAAGGCCGGGGCCGGGACCGCATCATGCTGGCCCGGGACCTCATGGCGGAGTCAGAGGACTGGCACTCCCCCGGGCAGCCGGCGTGAGTCAGGTTTGGTTGAGTGGCGGTTTCTTTTATACCGTTTCCAGTTTTCCGTTTTCGGTTTTCTGTTAATTAAGATTTATAATATCAATGAGTTAGCGAGCGAGTTTGTTGCATTTGAACGTGAACTTGGTATTAGTTCCAATCATCCTCGCCCAATAGCAAGCCTTTTATGAGTGCCCGCCACGGGCGCATCAGTCAGGTGGCGGACCTGCCGATTATCATGCACATTTCCAAAGGATATCCAGCCTGCTTGGCCTGAAGGATGCCTGCCGTTGCCGCCGGCAACCTGGGGTTCCCCCAGTGTTATGTCCCGGGACTACCTTGCGAATTCCGGCCCCCATTCCAGAGACCGTTGTAGGGGCGGTTCGCGAACCGCCCCTACGAAAACCTCCCCAAAAAGTAAGAATATTTTTGCAAGATATGTCTGGGACGCAACCCTAGCCCTTCTTTCCGGGATAGGAGAGTCAGGGGTGCTGGCCAGCGACTCCCAGGCGGGTCGGATCAAGAATCTTGTATATTTTTGGAGGCGTTATAATTTCTTGACAGGAGTATCAAATTTTGCAAGATAGAACATGAATTATAAAGCAAATGGGTTAAATGATCCTAAGACCGGGTTGAAGTGAAATGAAATTAATTTCTGCGAGAGGGTAAGGAGGCTTTTGTAATGAATACCGATAACTTACAAAGGGTCCGGTTGGTTAAGTCATTGCCAACAACATGCCACCTTGTGGGCCTCAGACAGGCCTGCCGCCGGGTAGCGGTTGGATTGGTTGTCTTTTCCCTGGCTCTGTTCTTGCTGGGTCCCGCCTGGGCCGCCGACGGCGACCTGGATCCGTCCTTCAACCCCGGCGTCGGGGTGAAATCTGTTCCCATGCTCTGGGGGCGAATCAATTACGCCGACTCCATTGGCAAGATGATGATCACCGGGTCCTTCACGGAGATGGGGGGGTACCCCCGCAGCGGCATTGCCCGGTTGAAGGCCGACGGCAGCCTGGATGACACCTTCAATGCCGCGATCACCGGGTATGTGAACGGCTGTATACTGCTGAACAACGGCAGCCCCGATAGTCAGATGCTCATCTGCGGCGACTTTTCTATCCCCTCAAAGGACCCCTTAAAGCCCCCCTACTATGGTCTCGCCCGGTTAAATGCCGACGGCTCGGTGGATGACACCTTCGCCCATACCTTCACCACCGGCGATGGCGTGCAAGCAATGGGGAAGCAAGTGGACGGCAATATCGTCGTGGGGGGGTATGCCATGAAGGTCAGCGGCTATCCCGACAATGCCTACTTCCTGGTGCGTCTTAATAACAACGGGGCCGTGGATACCAATTATATGCTCTCGGCCCCCGGCGGGAACGTGAATGGCTTGTGGGTTGACCAGGGCGTTGCCGGCCAGGTGCGTCTCTTCGGCACCATCCCCCGCTTCTCCGACCCCACGCACGTGGATCACATGCTGCTCCTGAGCGCCGACGGCAAAACTAAAGTGTCGGGCATCGGGGACGAGATCGTTAACGGCACCATTCTCGGTATGACCTGGCAGGGCAGCAATACCGTCATCTTCGGATCCTTCACCCAGGTTCACGGCCAGAGCAGGAATGGCATCGCCCGCTTGCTCCCCACCGGGGGCCTGGATCCCACCTTTATTATCGGCAGCGGCGCCAACGGCCATGTGAAACGGGCAGTGAATGATGACGACAAGCTGGTGCTGAATGGGTACTTCAACTCCTTTAACGGGACTCCTTGCGGCTACATGGTGCGCCTCAACAACGACGGCACGGTGGACGGCGAATTCAATAAAGGGGGGAGCGGGGCCGATGACCGCATCTGGAACGTTTTCAAACAGAGTGACTTGAGCTGGGTAGTCCTCGGCGCCTTCCAATCTTTCAACGGCTCCCCCCGTCAATGTCTCGCCAGCCTGGATATCAACGGCAATCTCACCTCTAACTACCCCTTGTTCACCACCAGTTTCCCGATTTCTGCTCCCAAGGTGTACGCCGTCCAGGACAGCCCCCAGGGAATCTATATCGCCGGCACCTTTTCACGCTATGGCGGCAAATTGCACCGCCGGGTGGCCCGGGTTAACTACGACGGCACTCCGGATGCCTCCTTCAGAGCCGGGATAGGAGGGGTGGTCAATGGTATATCCATCCAGCAGGACGGGAAGCTCCTCGTTGCCGGCCATTTCGGGGTTGGCACCGGCTATGTCGGCTGCACCAGCCTGGCCCGGCTCAACCTCGACGGCACCATGGATCTCACCTTCAAACCCGTGTTGACGAAAGCGGACGGCTCCCTCCCCGATATTTTCATGGTCGATTCCTTGGACAACGGGCAGATCATGATAGGGGGAGATTTCGCCAAAATCGCCGATGCAAATCACGTCATGCAGCCCCGCACCGCCTTTGCCCGTCTGAACCCTGACGGCTCCCTGGACACCACCTTCACCGCCCAGATCACCATCCCCAACGGCACCAATATCAAGGTCAAGGCCGGGGGGGAAATGAACGGCCTGTACCCCATAGGCGGATATGTCTTGTATAATGGGTCCCCGGCGGGGTTTTATACCCGCCTCACCAGCAACGGCGACCTGGATCCCGACTTTGGTCCCGCCGGCCCGGCGCCCCACATCAATCTCTTTGACGGGGAAGTGAGATGCGGGACTGGCACATCCGACGGCCGGGTCGTGGTGGGCGGCGATTTTACCCATGTACATGATGGCCAAGGTTTCAATTTATCGCGCAGCTACATTGCCCGGTTCACGGTCAACGGCTTATTGGATAACACTTTTGTCGCCAATCCCGGGGCCAACAACCCTATCTATGTCATTCAAAGGCAGGATCCCAAGGACAAGATCTTCATCGGCGGGGCCTTCACTTCGTATAATGGGGTGGTCCGGAACTACGTGGCCCGGCTGAACCCCAACGGTTCCGTGGACACCACCTTCAATCCCGGGACCGGGGCCAATGGTCCGGTCTATGCCTTTGATTGGAATGATTATATCCGTAGACTCAGGATCGTGGGAGGTTTCACCAGTTACCAGGGCGTCAGCCGGCCGGGCATCGCCCAGATCTTCGCCAGCGCCGGTTCATTTGACCCGGCCCTGTTTCTGTTGATTATCGATTCGCCAACCGGGTCCATTAAATAAAGCGGGACCAAGGTTGTAATGTCCTTGGTGACGCTGAGGAACACCTGAAAAAGCCGGGGCGCAGGCCCCGGCTTTTTCGCGATTGCGGCCCCGACCAGATGGTTTTATGGGCCAGAGGGAACACCAAACTGCGATCATACAGGTAATTTATCTTCTGTAGGGGCGGACCCATTTGTCCGCCCTCGGGTTGGGCGCACTCGCGGGTGCGCCCCCCCAGACCGTGAGCTTTTCTTAACTTCCATGCGCGCAACCAGGTATAATCTCACTGCCCGGTATACGCACCTCAAATACAAAAAAGCTCTACCGGGCGAAGTATTCCCGCACCGCCGGTAATTCGGCGGACTCGCCCCCCAGGGTTTGGCGCAGCGAATTGAGGCGGGCCGCAGCCTCGCGGCCCCGAGGGGCCAGGGACGCATCCAGTGCCAGGAGGCGGGCGGTTTCCCAGGCAGCCTGCCAGTTATTGCAGATCAGGAGCAGGTCGGCTCCCGCGGCCAGGGCCTCTTTGGCCCCCTGGGGCGCCGACAGGCTGGTAGTGATGCCCCCCATCTCCAGATCATCGGTGATGATCACCCCGTCAAACCCCAAGCGCCGCCGCAGCCAAACTTGTAGGGCCACCGGGGACAGAGTGGCCGGGCGTTCATCCCATTTCGGCACTGACATATGGGCGGTCATGACCATGGGCACCCCGGCAGCCACTGCCTTTCGGAAGGGCAGGAGGTCCGCCTCCCGCTTGGGATCGCTGGAAAATGCCAGAGGCAGAACCTCGTGGGAGTCGGCCATCGTGTCACCCAGCCCGGGGAAATGTTTGGCCACCGGGATGACCCCGCCGGCCAGATAGCCCCGGATGGCGGCCAGCCCGAACCGAGCGGCTCGTTCCGGGTCCGAACTGTAAGCGCGGTCCCACTGGGGGCAGGCCGGCGACCGGGGCACGTCCAGAACCGGGGCCAGGTTAACATTGATCCCCACCAGGGTCAGTTCCCGGGCCACCTGCCGGGCCAGATACTCCACCTCCTCCGGGGTCCTGGTTATCCCCAGTTCCCGGGCCGGGGGGATGAGGGTGAAGGGCGTTTTCAAGCGCTGGACCCGGCCCCCTTCCTGGTCCACCGCCAGGAGCAGGGGCCGCCCGGTGGCCGCCAGGGCCTCTCGTTGGAGGTCCCCGGTTAACTCCCAGACTTGCTCCGGGCTCTCGATATTACGGGCAAAGAGGATGACACCCCCAACTTTCAGGTCCCGCACCAGCTCCCGGGCCACCGCATCCACCCGGGGGCCGGGAATCCCCACCATGAGGAGTTGCCCCCAGGAGGAGGGGTGATCAGTTGCCGCCTGATTATCCGTGCACAAGGTTAACCTCCGCGTGTCTTCCGCTGTCTTGAAAAATTTTCCGTAGGGTGCGTCCTACGCACCAATTAACCGGAGAAATTGGTGGACCAGGCCACATTTTTTCTGCGCACTGCCAATACAGGTTGACGGCGGGCACGGAGGCCCGCCCCACCGGATTTTTCCTTCTTCCGGATGAACCAAAGGCCCTGGCATGACTGCCGGAGAGTGATGTCCATCCGGCCTCAAGCCGGTGAGGGCGGATTATCGGGCCTCGTCATGATCTCCGCCAGATGATAAAATTTCAGGTCCCGGGACGGCGCCCTGCCTAAGCCCTGCAAGTGGAGAAGACAGCTGTAATCCAGGGACACCAGCCCCGAAGCGCCGGTGGCCGACACCGCGGTCAGGTAGGCCTCGCCCATGTCCCGGGAGAGCCCAGGGTGCTGCAGGCCGAAGGTTCCCCCAAAGCCGCAGCAGGTATAATAGGGTGAAATAGTTACCTAAATTGAGCGATACCAATTGGAAAGTTCAAAAATCAAGACTTGCAAGTATCCAACAAGACCATTTTTAGGGGAAAGCTCTCGAAAAAGTCCCTTTGAGGTTAAAACGCAGTCAGAAAAGCGTAAAGATTATCACC
>JAHIKF010000275.1 GCA_018897875.1 Pseudomonadota bacterium
CCCCGATGCCTACCTGGTAACCGACGGCCAGACTATCATTGCCGAGAGCAACCAGGCTGCCGTCGCCATGCTGAAGGTGGACCGGGGTTTCCTGAAAGGTAAGCCCTTGACGGACTTTGTGGCGGAAGCTGATCGCCCGGCTTTTCAGGCTATCCTGATCCAGGTCCGGGGAGGCGGGGAAAAACGGCTCGGAGAATTTCGCCTGCAACCGGGGGAAGGGGCACCTTTTGCGGTGTCCGTCAATGTCAGCGCCCAAACCGACCACCGGGATCAATTGGTGAGAGTGCTGTGGCTGCTCAGGGACGTCAGGAAAGGCAAGGCGGAGGAAGGGCGCCTGAAAGCGCTGCTCAGTCGGCTAAAGAGCAGTTTTCACGGCATCGTTGATGCCGTGGCCGAGGCGGTGGAGATCAAGGACCCCCAAACCGCGGGTCATCAGAGGCGGGTGGCGCAACTGGCGGTGGCCATAGCCCGGGAGATGGATTTTTCCCTTAACCGCTTAGAAGGCATAAGGGTCGCGGGTTTGCTCCACGACATCGGCAAGATCGCCATTCCCATCGAAATCCTGAACAAGCCGGGGGAACTTAATCACCTGGAAGGCGAGTTTATCAAATCCCATTGCCAGGCTGGATTCGATCTCTTGAAAAATATCGACTTCCCCTGGCCGGTGCTTCAGGCCATCCTGCAGCACCACGAGAGACTGGATGGTTCGGGCTATCCCGCCGGCCTGACGGATCAAGATATTATCCTGGAAGCCAGAATTTTAGGGGTCGCGGACGTTATGGCAGCCATGGTTTGTGCCAGGTCTTATGGGCCGGCCCAAGGAATCGACCAGGCCCTGGAAGAAATTCATCAAAAGGCGGGCATCCTTTATGACCCGGAAGTAGTTGATATCTGTTTAAAATTATTTGTGGAGAAAGGCTTTTCCTTCAATCAAGGATAAAACCAATCAGTAACGATGTCTCGAAATGCGGCAAGGGCATTAATGCGTCGCTTTAAAGAAGTGGATGATTCATGCCGAAGCAATTTACTATCAGACGGTATGCCGACCGCTTTTTCTGCCTGAGGTTGAGGTTGCCGGAGACCCACCGGCGCACGGAGCGTTGAGATGCCTGATAAAACCGGGCCCAAAGACCTGGAGACGGTGCTGGCAAGGCTAAGGAAGGAGTGGCAGGAGTTGGCCGCTCTCCTCACCAGCCAGGGTAAGTTCCAGGACCGGGTCATCGAGGTGGAAAAGATCCTGCTCCGGGATGCTTCGGGCCAAAGTCGAGGTAACATAAGCGCTAACCCAGATGGTTCCGCCGACCTGCTCCTGAGCGACCACGCGGGCAACGCCTGGGTCCGGTTGGGGGTGAACCGGGACGGCGAAGCCTTTTTTGAACTCAAAGACCAGAAAGGGGAGAGCAGCTTCAAGGTTGCGGTTGGCGCCCCCTGCCTCGGGGCCGGAGCCGGGCCGGCAGCCACTCCGGCCGACGGCCCGAATCCCGCTGCCTCCCAGCCCCTTGAGTCTCCAGGCGCTTCCCCCCAGCCCATCATGCCTGCCGAGGCTGGAGGCGAACCACTGGACGAATCGGGCTTGGCCCCGGCGCTGGCTACCCCCGATCAAGACGAGCCCCCTGGCCGGGATGCCAATTTCGCAGTATTAGAGCGCTTGGAGAAATTGGCGCGTCAGTATCGGCGTCTGAAATTGTTTGGAGCCCTTATCCTGGGGCTGTTGGGGGTGATCCTGGCCACCCAGGCCTATGTGCTCTTTCGACCCCATTCCCCGGGCTCGGTAGGAGAGGTCCTCGTGGTGCGCGACCCAAACGGCAACATCCGGGCTTCGCTGGGGAAAACCGCCGACAAAGTCGGGCTGGACCTGTGGGACGCTCAGGGCCACCGCCGCGCTACTCTGGGGCTGGGGGCCGAGGGGGCCCCCGGCCTGGCGTTTTATGACCAGGACCAACGGGTCCGGGCCGAGTTGAACCTCGGGGCGGACGGCGAGCCCAAATTTACTTTGCGGGATCAGCGCGGCATGGTGACCCAAAAGGAGCCGAAATCACCCGACGATTCCGCCCTACAGCGGCCTCCGGGAGAAACCGGTCTCGGCTCCGAGGTAGGCCCTTTGCCCAGTCCCCCAGCCGGCCCGGCAGAAGCCGTTGCCCCCAACCGGAAGGCTGAGGCTGAAATAGAGTTCGTGGGCTCCAAAACCTCCAACAAGTACCATTATCTTACCTGCAAGTGGGTCAAGGCGATATCAGCCTGGAAAGTGATAAAATTCAAATCCGCCCAGGAAGCTCAAGAGCGTAATTATATCCCCTGTCCGGTATGCAAACCGCCGCCGCTCTCCGGGGAGTCATCGTCAACCCCGTAACTCCGGGTAGGCTAAAAGAACGGGCTGGGGCGCCGGCCCACGGATGGATTAAGGATGGCGGCAACGCCCAAGTGAAGTCATGAGTCGGAGCAGACGTAAAGAAACCGTTATGGCGCTGAGGATGAATCCTTCAGAGTCGTCAAAGTCCCGCCGCGGCGGAGAAAGGGTCCGGTGCGCCCCGGACTCACCCCAAGAGGTGAAAGACCTGATCCCCTATTCAGCCAAAG
This sequence comes from Pseudomonadota bacterium, assembly GCA_018897875.1. Lineage (GTDB taxonomy): Bacteria > Desulfobacterota > Desulfobaccia > Desulfobaccales > 0-14-0-80-60-11 > 0-14-0-80-60-11. The sequence goes on from JAHIKF010000275.1 coordinate 2,578, forward strand.
AACTCAAGTACTTATGGGCGATGTGGGACGAGGCCCGGAGACACCATCAGCCCGGCCGGCGCCATCGGAACCTATTTGCCGGGGCCGTGGGCGTGATCCTGACCGGCTGGCTTATTTATGGCCTGGGCCTGTCATGTTCCGCGCCCCTGGGGGGCGTCCTGATGCTCGCCGGCGCTTTAATCGGCGCCTGGCACTATATGAAATTCCGTCGCCACCAAAGGCACTCCGCCCTAAAGGGATAAGGCTCGGGGGGCTCGGAAGCCCGGTCCGATCCGCCGGGCGGGCAGGCAGAATATACTGTGGCACAATACCCCTGCAAATGCGCCGGAGCATTTCTGAGCAAAAATGGCCCTCGCCTCAAACACCTGCCTTGAAAAGTTCAAATTTTAAAGTTCAAGGTTAGTTCAATGTAGGGTGCGCACCGCGCACCATGATAAAAACCCCGCCACTTTTCATAATTTGCGGGTGGGCCAAAGGCCTATGAGTGACTGCTTCATGGAGTTAATCAGGCCGGGTAGATGTGCTTGCCGTCGATCCCCTTAAAGGCGTTGCGGGTGTCGACGCTGAGGCGGGCCTGGGAGGCGATCCAGGCATGGTCGTAGGCCGGAGTGGTCCGTCACCAGCAGTATCAGGTCGGATTGTTTGAAGGTGGACTGGACTTTAAGGTAATGCAGGCTAATGATGCCTCATGCCATCAGTTATGCGAATCTGCTGGGACTACCAGTATTCTTCCTGATGTTCCTGATAATAATTTACGGTGCGCCTGATCCCTTCCTGCAGGCTGGTTTTGGGCTGCCAGCCCGAGGCCGCGGTGATCCGGGTAATGTCGCTGAGATAATCACCGGTTTCGACGAAATACCGGTCCTGGGGCCACTCCACCTGCCGCACTTCGGTGCCTGGCACCGCTTCGGCCACCATGGCCGCCATCTCGATAAACGGCATCCCGGTGCCGGTGCCCAGGTTATAGACCCGGCCTTCGGTCCCCGGGCTCAGCATGAGAGCCACACAGGCTTCGGCCAGATCGGCGTTGAAGATATAATCCCGGCGCTGCTGCCCGTCGCCGAACACCGTCAACGGCTTTTCTTCCAGGGCCAGGCGCACAAACCAGTTGAGAATCCCGTATTTGCTGTGTTTCATCTGCTGCCGGGGCCCATAAGGGTTGGCAATGCGCACGCTCACGGTGTTTAAACCGTAGGCCTCGTGATAAAAACGATAATACTTTTCCCCCGCCAGCTTGTGGATGCCATAGATGCTCAAGCAGTTGAACGGATGGTTTTCATCCACCGGATTGTATTCGATGCGGCCATAGACAAACCGGGAACTGGCAAAGAGCAGCCTGGCCTGGGGATTCTCCAAACGGCAGGCCTCCAGTGCCTGGATGTGCCCCTTGCAGTTGATATCCAGGTCCAGGAGTGGCTCGGTGTTGCTGTCCACGTAACTCACCTGGCCGGCCAGATTGAAAATATAATCGTAGCCGGGCACCACCCGCCGCATCAGATTCAGATCTCGGATATCACCCTCAACAAACTGGATGTCATCGAGAATACCCCGGAGATTGAACCGGTTGCCCCCATACAGGGGCAGCATGGCGTCCAGGATGGTGACCTGGGCCCCCTGGGCCACCGATAGATGGGCGATGGTGCTGCCGATCATGCCGGCGCCGCCGGTGATCAGCACCCGGGCGCCCGTGAGCGTCCCTAACTTAAAAATAACTCACCTCTTGGGATCGTTTTATCGGCGTAACTTATCACCTGATGGAGACCAGGGGGAAAAGTGACAGCACGAGGATATCGTTCCCCCCGGTGCGGCTTTCCCCGGTCCCGGTCAGGCCCCGGCCTGCACCTGGCGCCGGCGCCGCCAAAACTTGCGGTCCGGCAGCAACGGCAGTTCCCGCACGGTCCGATACCAGAGATATATGGCCACCCAGATAAACAGGAAATTGGACAGCCAGGGGGCCAGGCCCGGATCGATCCGGGCGTTAACGGCCAGGCGCCAGGAAGCGGTAAATACCACATAATACACCAAAAATACCACCAGGCCCAGGACCAGGCCCCAGGTGCGCCCGTGCTGGCGGGGGCTCAAACCCAGCGGCATGGCCATCAGACAGAGCAGTATCGCCCCCACCGGCATGGCAAACCGCTGGTTCAGTTCCACCAGGGCCCGGTTGGAGAGGTCCGACCCCCGGGGTTGCTGGCTGATGGTGGTCCGCAATTCCCCCAGAGACATTTCCGGCTCGGATTTGGCCCCTTTCAGGGCAAAGCTGAAGACTTGCAGGGGGAGTTGATAGGTCTTGAACTCCAGGGTTTGCCAGCGGTTCGGCGCCTTTCCCCACCGGATGATGCGGCCGTCATAGAGCTTCATGAGCATGGTTTCCTGGTCCCGGTCATAACTCAGGTCCCCATTCTCGGCATAAACGGTCAAGGGATTCTCGGCATCCCGGAAATCGTAGACGAACACCCCTTCCAGGTGGCCGCCCTTGGGGGCGACATGATTCACAAACAGCGTCATGCCGTTGAAGTCGGTATTAAACGTCTGGTCTTTGATTCCCAGGTCGGCCCGCCGCTTGACCACGTCCTTCATCAGGTCTTTGGTCGCCTGCTGCCCCCAGGGGCTGGCAAAGACCGTGAGCCCCAGGGTGAGCAGACCGACCATGAGGGAAAATCCCAGGACCGGCGGCAGCAACTGAGCATAGCTCAAGCCGGCGGTCTTCATGGCGATCATTTCCTGATCCACCGTCAGCCGGGTCATGGCCAGCAAAATGCCCACCGTGGCCGCCATGGGGAGGGTGAACACCAGGAGATAGGGCAAGAGAAAAACGCATGTCTTCAGGACGTCGATGAGCCCCACCCCTTTGACCACGATCATTTGGGTAACCTTCATCATGCGGCCCAGAAACACGATGGAGGTGAAACCCAGGAGGCTCACACCGAAGGGCGGCAGGATTTCCAGGACCAAATAACGATAGAGGATACGGGGCATGATGGGTAGAGTTCTGGGACCAAGATGGGTGGCGACTCTGCGACTGCCTTATTTTCCCTCATATATCGATAAAATACAATCCTTATGCGAGGCCACCGTACGGAAATTTCCCGGCAGCCCCTCGGCAAGCCAGGGGAGATCGCGAACCTTCAGGAAAAAGAAGGTCACCGGAGTCGCGGCGGTGAAGGCCGGCAAGGCCTCCTTATCAGCCAGACGCAAACCTTTCTCCGGCGCCAGGCGCTGGCCGAAATCCAGCTCCGTCCGGCAGCCCAAAAGATGAAAAATGTGGCCGCTGTAAAAGCTCAGCCCCTGAGAATAGATATGCACCCCCACTAGCGCGGCCCCGGGCTGCCAGCGGGATTTGAGGGCCAGCCCCATATCCTTAAACGATCTTCCCAGGCTTACCTGGTCGATGCCCCGGGGCACCAGGGCCGAGAGCAGCAGCGCCCCCAGCAACAGCGCCCCGAGGTGCCGGAAGATGAGGGCGGCCAAAGGGGTCAGGGCCCAAACCAAAGAGACCGCCAGGAGGTAGGGAAATGAGAAGTTGGACCGGGCCAGGGCCTTAACCAGGAGCGCCGGGGGCCAAAGACTGAGCCCCACCAGCCCCACGCCCGTAACACCCCAAACCAGCAGGCTGGTCTTGAGAAAGCGGCTGTTGAAGAACATCCGGCCGACCCCGGTGAGCCGGGCCAGGCCGTGTCCCACCAGCAGCGCCAGAGGTAAGAGCGCCGGCAGGATGTAGGGCGCCAGCTTCCCCCGGGACAGGGAGAAAAAGACCACGATCACGGCCGCCCAGATCACCAGGAACCGGTAGTCCGGGTCCCGCCAGCGGCCCGCGGCCGTTAGCGTCCAGGGGAGGAGCCAGGTCCAGGGCAGCAGCAGCCCCAGGAGCACCGGGACATAGTACCAAAGAGGCTCGGGGTGGATGGCCGGGGTCAGAAACCGGCCCAGGTGCTGTTCGAGGACGAAGAACCGGAAAAATTCCGGGTAGCGCCACTGCACGTAAACAAACCACGGCAAGGTGATGACCGCCAGGAGCACCCAGCCCCGGATTTGGATGAGGGACCGGCCGGACCGGCGGTTCACTGCCACCCAGATGACCCAGACCAGTCCCGCCAGCACCAGCGCCACTGGTCCCTTGGTGAGGACCGCCAGGGCCAGGGCGAGGTAAGCCCAGGGCCACAGCCGGTTTTGGCCCCGGCTCAGGGCCAGGTAACCCAGGCCGATCCCCAGGTTAAGGCACAGGGCGAACGTCATGTCCAGGGTGAGGATGCGGCCCAGGGCCACGTAACCGGCGGCGCTCGCCAGCACCAGGGCGCCCAGCACCCCCGGCCCCGGCCCCCAGAAGGCCCGGCCCAGCCCGTAGGCCAGCAACACCCCGCCCAGGGCGCTCACCGCCGACGGCAGGCGGGCCGCCAGTTCGGTGAAACCGCACACCTTGAAGCTGAGGGCCGTGAGCCAGTAGACCAGGGGCGGTTTTTCTAAGTAGGGCAGCAGGTTGAGGTGGGGGATGCCCCAATCCCGCAAGACGAAAAACTCCCGGGCGATCTCGGCGTAGCGGCCCTCGTCCGGGTCTATCAACCCCGGAGCCCCCAGCCGGTAAAAGAAGAGCACCAACCCGGCAACCATCAGTATCAGAACCAAAGACCAGTCCCTCGGTTTAGAGGCGGCAGCGGGCGACTGAGGGGAGATGGGTGGCATCATTCTTAACCGGATAGGAAAAATCTTATTTTGTAGTTTACTCACAAATCATGGGTTAGCAATCTATAATTCCAGATATAAAGCGGCCATCGGCGGAGACTGAGCCATCGACCCAGGTAGGCCCTCGCAAGCTTTCCCTGCCATACCACCGGGCGTACGGGTCCGTACCAGGCGGATCGGTAAGGTTGAGCCATCAAACGGGTGCCGACAAGTAAACTCCCGGACGATGCCGGGCTTTGGCGCCCTTCCGCGGTTAAGGATGCTGCAGTTCCAACACTGCCGGGCCTCGGGGCTTTACCCCTACCCGGCGACGCTCCCTCTCGAGTGCCATGCACCGACTTCTGGAGCCCGGACTTTTTTTTGGTTCCCTGTCCAAAAAATATAAAATTGACTCAAGAAACTTTGAAATTAGATTGACTTGATTCAACTTTTATGGAAAGATTTCTGAAGTAAATTACCCCAGCCAAGGTGGTTCTGGACCAGGGGGATTACCTTGCTGCGTTGCCAATAAAACATCTGTTTAACTTGAACCCTGATCCGGATTAATTCGAACTGGTTAAATAACTGTCATGCAATGCCTAATAAACAACCGGCAAATGGAATAAAGCATTATCAATTATGAAATATATGGGTACTTGATCACAGGGTTAAAAATTAGGCTTGTGAGATCCAGGCGATATCTGGTTGGAGCCCCTTGAAGTAACAGGTCATCGCCTCCACTAGGACCGGAAAGGTCTGACGGCCCCGCACGCGACAGGTTTGGCGCAAAG
>JAHIKF010000276.1 GCA_018897875.1 Pseudomonadota bacterium
AACATCGTGGCGGGCGACATCACCGATCCTTTCGGAATAGCCCGGGCCATGGATGGTTGTGAGATAGTTTTTCACCTGGCTTCCCTTATCGCCATCCCCTATTCCTATATCGCTCCCTCCCAGTTCGTGGCGGTTAACTGCACTGGCACCCTGAACCTCTTGGAGGCGACCCGGCAACAGGGAGTGGAGCGTTTCGTCCACACCTCCACCAGCGAAACCTACGGCACGGCGCAATATACTCCCATTGACGAAAATCACCCCCTTCGGGGCCAGTCCCCATACGCCGCCAGCAAGATCGGGGCGGACAAACTGGCGGAGAGCTATTACCTTTCCTTCGGGGTGCCGGTGGCCACCATCCGGCCCTTCAACACCTATGGCCCCCGGCAGTCGGCCCGGGCCGTCATCCCCACTATCATCAGCCAGGCCCTGAGCGGCGAGGTCATCCGCCTGGGAAGTCTGGCCCCGGTGCGGGACTTGAATTATGTGGGCGATACCGTGGAGGGCTTTATCAAGGTGGCAGAAAATCCCCGAGCCGTGGGTGAGGTGATTAACGTGGGGGCAGGGAAGTCGGTCTCCATCGGCGAACTGGCCGAGAAAATTGTGGGCCTGCTGGGCGGCGGCAAGCGCATTGTCACCGCGGAGGAAAGGGTGCGGCCTGAGGGCAGCGAGGTCATGGAGCTTCTTTGTGACAATCGCAAGGCCAGGGAACTGCTAGGCTGGGGGCCCCAGGTGAGCCTCGAAGAGGGCCTGGCCCGGACCATTAACTATATCGAGGGAAACCTCTCTCGCTACAAGCCCGAGATCTACAATGTCTAAAACCGAATCCCGTTGGAAAGTCCCCCTGGCCGATGTCGTTTTGGGCTCCGAGGAAATTGAGGCTGTCACCCAGGTGTTAAAATCCGGGTGGCTCTCCATGGGACCCAAGACGGAAGAGTTCGAGCAGCGTTTCGCCCAATTTTTAGGTATTAGGCATGCCTTCGCTGCCGCCAACGGCACGGCAGCCCTCCACCTCGCCTGTGAGGCCTTGGGGCTTAAGGAAGGCGATGAGGTCCTCTGTCCGGCCCTGACTTTCGTGGCCACTGCCAATGCCATCCTTTACACCGGGGCCAGGCCGGTCTTTATTGATATCACGGGCCCTCACGACCTGAATCTCTCGGTCGCGGACGCCGCGGCCAAGGTAACTGAGCGAACCAGGGCCATCATGGTGGTCCATTACGGGGGCTACCCCTGCGACATGGACGGGGTGCGCGCCCTTGCCGCTAAGTATGACTTAAAGATTATCGAGGACTGCGCCCATGCCCCCGGCGCCGTTTATTACTCTCAGGAAGGCCCCCGGATGGTGGGCGCCATCGGCGACGTGGGCTGCTTCAGCTTCTTTGCCAATAAAAATATGACCACCGGCGAGGGCGGCATGGTGGTCACCAAAGACGACGAGTTGGCCGAAAGGATCAGAATCATGCGCTCCCACGGCATGACCACCCTGACCTGGGACCGGCATAAAGGACACAGCTTTAGTTACGACGTGGTGGCTCGGGGATATAACTACCGGCTGGATGAAATGCGGGCGGCTTTGGGGATCGTGCAATTAAGGAAGGTCAAAGCGGGAAATACTAAAAGGCGGGAGATAATTCTCACTTACCGGGAAAAACTGAAAAACTTGAAGTTCATCGAGATTCCTTTCCTGGGGGCTCCTGAAGGCTCAACCCACCATCTGTTTCCAGTCCTCCTGCGAGATGGAGTCCGGCGGGCTGATTTTATGGCCGCGCTGGCCGGACAAGGCATCCAGACGAGCATCCACTACCCCCCGATACACCGGTTTTCATCATACCTGAGTCTTCTACCCTTCGATCATCGCCTCCCCGTCACTGAGGAAGTCTGCTCCCGGGAGGTTACTTTGCCCTTGTTCCCTCACATGAGTCAGAACCAGGTGCAGCAGGTCATCGGGGCTGTTAAAAATTGCCTTAAATAGTTGACGTTCGAAGGCGGATAGCTCGACAACCCGTAATTGGTTACACCCCCAGCTTCTCTCTGAGCTGTTCAAACTCTTCCGCAGCCTTGTAGTAGTCTTCGTGGCGGCCGATATCCAGCCAATAGCCGGAAAAGGGACGAAAGCCCACGGGCAGGTCAGCCTCAAGGAGTCGTTTCACCAGGTCAGGGAAATCCATATAACCTTTATCTGGAAGAAACTCCAAGACTTTGGGCTCAAAGATGTAGACCCCCATGCTTACCAGGTAACTCTGGGTAGGTTTCTCAATGTAGTCTTTAATGCGGTGGTGGCCATCGGTAACTATCACTCCCAGGTCAATCCTGACCTGCCGCTCAAAGGCCCCGATGGTGGCCACACAGCCTTGCTCGCGGTGGTAGCCGATCAGGAAATTGTAATCGAAATCGGTCAAGATATCGGCATTCATAACCAGAAAAGTTTCGTTTAAGCC
>JAHIKF010000277.1 GCA_018897875.1 Pseudomonadota bacterium
CTTTGCGCCAAACCTGTCGCGTGCGGGGCCGTCAGACCTTTCCGGTCCTAGTGGAGGCGATGACCTGTTACTTCAAGGGGCTCCAACCAGATATCGCCTGGATCTCACAAGCCTAATTTTTAACCCTGTGATCAAGTACCATTATCGGTCAAAATCGAAAATGATATTGACATACTTGATAGCCGGTACTCCTTTAAAAATATTAATGAGATTAAGAAGTTTATAGAAATTAACGATTTTATAATTTATCCACTTTTAGACATATATGATTATATCGAAGATATCTTCTCCTTGGAAGATAAGCCCAGACTAGAGGTTTGTAAGGACCCTGAAGAAGAATACCAAGGTATTTTTATTACAGTTAAGACTAAATTACTTCCTGAGCAATCTATTGAACTTTTGGAAAAACTTGATGAGCAATGGAGTTACGAATGGGGTCCAGAGATTAGGGAATTAATAGGAATCGATATAACTGACAAATAGAAGAGATTTAAGATGAGTTTTGATTGGCAACTTTATGTGTCAATAGCCGCTAAGTTATTAGATGGACAAAGAACTAATCCTAATCCAAGAGAAGAATGTCTGCGTACCAGCATAAGTAGATATTATTATGGGGTATTTTGTATTGCGAGAAATCATCTTAAAAATCAAGGGGAATATCTACCCGATAAAGAAGTGCATGCGTATCTTAGAAAGGTATATATACAATCGCCGAATCAATTTTATAATCAAATAGGAAAAAATCTTTTGAAATTATGGAATAAAAGAAGGGTTGCAGATTATGATGATGATCAAATAATTTCTTTATTTGATACTACAGCAGCCCATCAGATAACCTTTAATGTTATTCAAAACCTTAAAAAAATAGGAGCTATAGGACCTTAACTCGCTAACAGCCCACAAACTATTAAGTCCCTCATATCACATTACAAAACTCTCACCATCTTTGCCCAGAAAAGCGGCTTTTTACCTCACAACCTAGTCCAGGACCAGATCACCTTGGCGATGATCAAAATCCGGTTCATACGTATGGCCAATCACCCCCTGGCCTGGCAAATGCAATGTTTCTGCTATAAATCACCACTCTATTACACCAGAGAAAAGTTTTTGATAGCCAGACCATAGGTGCATCTCAAATCTTATCGGCATGTAAATTTTAGCCCGCCTTGTCAGCCCGAATCTCATTTCGATTCGATGCTTGTCAATCAACGTTCATTATCTACCCCTTTTCACCTCTTCCCCTCTTCCCCTTTTCCCCCGTCTTTTCCTGCCATCTTTGCCGCCGGGTTTGGCCTCCCGCCCACCTGCCCTGCTACTACCCTCCGGCGAGTGGCACCGGCTTCTCGGCGGTGATCCTCGATCTGACCATCCCTGGAGGCATGGGCGGCAAAGAAACCATAGAAAAACTTCTCAGGCTCGATCCACAAATAAAAGCCATCGTTTCCAGCGGTTATTCGGATGATCCGATTATGGCAGATTTCCAGAAATACGGCTTCAGCGAAGTCATCGCCAAACCTTATAGAGTTGTGGAACTGAGTAAAATCTTGCAAAGAATTATTTCACAGCAGGGTGATTAATCATAACACGCATACACTACCGTATGGGGTGCGCTCGCGACAAAGTAAGGGCATAAATAATTCACTTGTCATCCATCCTGGCGGCGATTCCCTATCGCCGCCAGGATGGCCATATGCTTCTCTCCTGGGGGCCGAAGCCGAGGATTACTTGGCCATTCCGGTCTGCTCCCGAAAAAATGGACCGACCATAAGGGCGGGGATTTGCCGCTGCCCAATAAAATTGTCGTTTGTTTGCAAATTGGTATAAAATCAGTCCCGCAAACCTGAGCCGGGGCTTCCAAGACCAAGGATCAAAGAGATTGACGCCATCCGCGCCCACTATGGGTACCGGCGAATCCACATATTTTTGTTGCGGGAGTGGTGGCGCACTGGTTTTTCCGCCTGGAGTGCTCCAGAAAAGGGCTAACCTTAGCGCGGCCACCGGGAAAAAAATCCTTTGAGGCAAGGCATTTTGTGATATGTAACAAGAGGGGGGCATCATTACCCCTTCAGCGTCAGGAGTCTTTACCGTTTCCAAACCATGGCGGAGATAAGTGGAAGATGAAAGCCTGCCGTATTCTCGCTGGACTGAGAGTTTTGGTGCGGCTGGCCGTTGTTGCCGGCTGCCTCCTGGCCTTGTCCGCCTGCAATCCCCAAGCGAATAAGCTGCCATCCCCGCCGGTCTCCCCCAGCATGGTGATTACCCAGGATGGCATGGCCTACTATGTGAAAGGAGTGCGGATCCCGGGCACCAGGCAGGAACTGCGTCTCAGACAAAGCGGCACGCTGACGTGGGTGCCCCTGGAACAGGTGTTGGCCGTGCAGTTCTCCGGCCCGATCCAGGACACCTATCGCCAGGCGGTTATCACTCTGACCGGTGGCGAGAGACTCAAGGGGGAGGTGTACGTGAATTTTCTCATAGAAGGCGCCACTGACCTGGGATACTGGAACATGCCCATGAGCAAGGTGGCGAGCCTGAACCTGGCCTTCGATTGAGGCCCCCAGCGTGACCGCCGGGGCGCCCCTGGGGTGACGGTGGACTTTCTTCTGGCCGGTCTGGTGGGTCTGGCGCTGGGGAGCTTTTTAAATGTGGTCATCACCCGGTTGCCCCAGGGAGAATCGGTGTGGGCCGGCCGTTCCCGGTGTCCCCAGTGCACGAGCCCCCTGTGGTGGTACGATAATATCCCCCTCTGCAGTTACGTCTGGCTGCGGGGGCGCTGCCGGTCTTGCGGCGCCGCCATCCCCTGGCGTTATCCCCTGGTGGAACTGGCCGGGGGTCTTATGGCCCTGGCCCTCTGGCACACCTTCCCCGACAAGCTTCTCCTTCTGGCTTACGCCCCGTTTGGCCTGGCCCTGATAGCCTTGACCGCCATTGACCTGGAACACCGCCTGCTGCCGGACGCCATCACCATTCCCGGCACCATCCTGGGGCTTCTGCTGTCCCTGGTGTTACCTCAGCTCTCTTTTCTGGAAGCCGCGGCCGGGGCCCTGGTGGGCGCGGGGTTATTCTATGGGGTTGGCCGGCTCTATGAGAAATGGGCCGGACGGCGCGGCCTGGGTGGGGGCGACGTGAAAATGCTGGCCATGATCGGGGCCTTCCTGGGCGTATGGGCGCTGCCGCTGGTCATCCTGATCAGCGCCGGCCTGGGCACCCTGACCGGACTGATCCGGGTTCTGGGTCAAGGCCCCGGGGCTCGGGACCAGTGGCGCACCATCTCCCTGCCTTATGGCCCCTTTCTGGCAGCAGGGGCCTGGTGCTATCTCATCTGGGGCGAAAGACTGCTCAACCTTTTGAGCGGCGGGGGATAAAGGTTTCTCATACGAAGTTGCCGTCAAAAAACTATGAATATGCATGTCATTCTGAACGGAGAGCAGCGGAGTGAAGAATCTCGGCGGCTTGAAAAGAGAGATTCTTCGCTGCGCTCAGAATGACAAAAAATAGTCTTTTGATTGCTGTATTGTATAAGC
>JAHIKF010000278.1 GCA_018897875.1 Pseudomonadota bacterium
GGAGCAAAAAGTGCGTTAGCGAATTTATGCATTGTTTGACGGCGTATAACGCGCCTCCTCCTTTGCAAAAACCAAACCGGACACTGCTGAGAACTTTCTCAAAAATAAGGTATTGCTTCCCCAAAGTCGAGACTTTTTCTCCAGCCGTCTTTGTGGAGTATCAATCCGCTTTTATAAGATGCTCTTCCTGGTAAAGGCGCTCGTATTCCTCCGGGCTTCTTTAGCCTAAGCCTGCGGCGGCCCGCCGGCGGTTTAACGGCCGCCGCTTTTTTTTCTCAGCAAGCAGTCGCTTATGGGCCTTTGGCCCACCCGTAAAGCATGAAAAAGTTGGTGGGGGCGGGCCTCCGTGCCCGCTATGGCCATAAGCTCATGGTGCGTAGGACACACCCTACTGAGAGAACAGCCCGGATTGGCTGTTCCACAGAAAACAGAAAACGGAAAACTTTTCGGAACAGACGCTCATCAAACCGCACACCAGCAGCCCCCCCACCAGCCTGCCGGGATAAAAAATGCCCCCAGCCACCACGCCCGCGTGCAGGTTTATGTTCTTCATCGGTTCCTCGGGGCGTTACCTTAAGGTTATTCCTCCCGGTTGATTTGATCCCAGCCCTTGACAGCCGGGCGGCAACCGCATAAAACGTCGTGAGCCGGGTGTCTCCGGCAAAACCACCTGGAGATGTGCCGTGTATTGGGATGCCAAGCTCGAAACCTTAAATTCGGCGGCTTTGCAAGAGTTGCAATTGAGCCGCCTGCGCCAGACCGTGGAGCGCGCCGCGCAGAGCCCCTTTTATGGCCGGCGTTTGCAAGAGGCGGGCGTTAGCGCCGCCGGCCTCCGGTCCCTGGAGGATATCCGCCGGATTCCTTTTACCACCAAAGACGACCTTCGGACTTACGGCCAGGAGATGCTGACCCGGCCGCTCACCGACATGGTGCGGCTCCACGCCTCCTCCGGGACCACGGGCCAGGCCACGGTGATCTATTATACCCGGGCCGATATCGAGACCTGGGCCGATCTGGTGGCCCGCTCCCTGTACATGGCTGGGATGCGGCCCGGGGATGTGTTTCAGAACATGATGGGCTACGGCCTGTTCACCGGGGGGCTGGGGTTCCACTACGGCGCCGAACGGCTGGGGGCCCTGACCATCCCCATCGGGGCCGGCAACAGCCAGCGGCAGTTGCAGCTGATGCAGCAGTTCGCCACCACCGCGATCCATATTATCCCCAGTTATGCCCTGTACCTGCTCAACACCTTTGCCAACCACGGCCTGGACCCCCGGGATTTGCCGCTGCGCCTGGCCTTTCTGGGGGCCGAGCCCCATTCCGAAGATATGCGGCGGCGCATCGAGGCGGCCTACGGGGTTAAGGCTTACAACTCCTACGGGCTCTCCGAGATGAACGGCCCCGGAGTGGCCTTTGAGTGCCCGGAGCAAAACGGCCTGCACGTCTGGGAAGACGCCTTCTTGCTGGAGGTGCTGGACCCCGAGACCCTGGAGCCAACCCCGCCGGGCCAGCCGGGGGAACTGGTTTTTACCAACCTCACCCGGCAGGGCATGCCGCTGTTGCGCTACCGTACCCGGGACCTGGCATCCTGTGATGATTCACCCTGTCCCTGCGGCCGCAGTTTCAAACGCCTGTCCCGCATCATGGGGCGCAGCGATGACATGCTGATCATCAAAGGGGTCAACATCTTCCCCATGCAGATCGACAAGGTCCTCATGGCCATGCCGGAGGTGGGCTCGCACTACCTGGTGGAATTGACCCGGCAGGATTACAGCGACCAGATGCTGGTCAAGGTGGAAGTGCAGCAGAACTTTTTCCAGGGAGACCTCATGTATCTCAAGCAGTTGCAAAAACGGATCACCGAGGCCCTCAAAAGTGAACTGCTGGTCACGCCCCGGGTGGAACTGGTGGAGCCCAACACCCTGCCCCGGACCGAAGGCAAGGCCCAGCGGGTGGTGGATAAGCGGTCCTGATACCAATTTGTCAACCAGCGACAATTTTCTTGTAGGGGCGGACCCATGTGTCCGCCCTTAATTGAGGTCGCACACGCGGGTGCGCCCCTACAATGCCGCATTTTTTGATTGCGACTCGGTGTGAGGGGGGGCGTGGACGGAGACAGCCCCAGCGAACTCCTGTAGGGGCGGGTTTGAAACCCGCCCCTACGCGTCACGCGTCGGCGCAGCCGCCTTACCTTGACAACACCTGTGTCCGGTGTTAAAAAAACATGATGTGGAGGGATGGCCGAGTGGTTTAAGGCAGCGGTCTTGAAAACCGCAGACCGGAAGGTCCGTGGGTTCGAATCCTACTCCCTCCGCCATCTGCTCACCCCTATTGGGAGATCGATTCAGATAGATTCGCTTGACATGGCCGAAAACCGGCCGTAACGCACAGAAAAGCCCAACCGGAGAGATGACCGAGTGGCCAAAGGTGCTCGCCTGCTAAGTGAGTGTGGGGGGAAACTTCCACCGAGGGTTCGAATCCCTCTCTCTCCGCCAGTTCTTCTTCCCGCCACTTCTGGCGATCCATCGGCAATTTTTGTAGGGGGGGACCTATGCGTCCCCCCTCTTAGGGCGTACACACAGGTGCTCCCCTATATTTTATAGATATATTTTAGATAGTTACTATTAAACAGCGCTTCCGGCCGCACCGAAGCAGTCAATCCCCGAAAAATCCTCTCCCACTTCGGTGCGGCTTGGCGTAAGATAAGAAACCATGCCTGCCGCGGCCCCGACTCCGGAAACGCAGCCCCTGAACCGGGGCGTCATCCTGCTGGCCGTCTGTCTGGGGGCCTTTATGGCCACCCTGGACACCAGCATCGTCAATATCGCCCTGCCGCAGATAGCCCAGGATTTCCAGTGTTCTCTGGTCCAGATCTCCTGGGTCATGCTGATCTATCTCCTGATGAACGTCTCGCTCCTCTTGACCAGCGGCCGGTTGGGCGATCTCCTGGCGCCGGGCAAGCTTTTTCTCCTGGGGTTGGTGATCTTTACCGGGGCCTCGGCCCTGTGCGGCGTAAGTCCAAGCCTGGCGCCGATGGTGGCCGCCCGGGCCCTGCAGGGGCTTGGGGGGTCGTTGATGTTGGGGATAGCCCCCAAACTCATTGCCCTGGCCTACGGGGAAGGGGAGCGGGGCCTGGCCCTGGGCCTGTTTTCCACCGCCTTCGCCACCGGCATCAGCGTGGGCGCCCCCCTGGGAGGCATCATCACCACCTACCTGGGCTGGCCGTTTATTTTTTTCATCAACCTCCCCATCGGCGCCGGAATCTTCTGGGCCAGCGGCCGGGTCTTGAGGCCCATCAAGGCCCAGAAGGCCTGGAGCTGGAAGTCTTTTGACCTCCTCGAAGCCGCGATCCTGGCCGGGACCCTCGGGTTGCTCTTGCTGGGCTTGACCCGGATCCAGCAATCCGGCTGGAGCCCCGAGACCCTGGGAGCCCTGGGGCTGGCAGCTCTCTTGGGTCTGGCCCTGTATTTTAGGGAGCGCCGGCGTCCCGAGCCCCTGCTCCACCCGGTGCTTTGGCGCCGCTGGTCCTTTGTGGCCGGGTCCCTGGCGGTGGTGCTGACCTTTGCGTCGGTGATGGGTGTCTTCTTTCTGCTGCCCTTTTTTCTGGAGCAGGTTTATCATTACACCCCGGGTCAAACCGGGTTTATGTTGGCGGCCCTGAGCGCCAGCAACGCCCTGGTGGCCCCCTTCGGCGGCTATCTGGGGGACCGGCTGGGGAACCTGATGATTCTGAGGACCGGAGCCGGGTTGATCCTGGCGGGGTTGATCTCCCTCATCTTTACCTGCCCGGACAGCTCCACCCTGAGCCTGGTAGCCAGGTTCATCGTCATCGGCCTGGGGTTCGGCCTCTTCCAGGCGCCTAATCTCAATGAAATTCTGCGAGGGGTGAAGCCCGCCTTCATCGGGCTGGCGGCCAGCACCAACGCGGTCCTCAAGAATCTCGGCTCGCTGGTAGGTATCACCTTGATCGTGGCGGTTTTTGCCTGGCTCAGCGGCAACCACGCCTCACCCGTTGCGGGGGTCAGTCCGGACCTGACCGCCTTCCGGCAGGCCTTTGCCCTGGCCGCCGGGGTGGCGGCCCTCAACCTGCTGGCCAACCTGCTGCCCCGCAAACCCTGAGGCCGTAAGGCCCAAGGCGCCGGTCTCGGCTTGGCGGCCGGGGAGCGCTGTGTTACTATTGATAACACCATTATATCGAGGGGCTCAGGGAGCCGGGGAGGTGGGTGGCGGTGGCGGTTACATCGGGAGAAATTCTGGCCTTGGCGGGCATGGGGGTGCTGTTGTTGAACAACCTGGGGCGCCGGCGGGTGAAGCAGCACAAGACGCCCGCCGCCCGGGGCCTGGCCAGGTTCGTGGCCTACGGCGATTTCGTGGCCTGCGGCCTCATCCTGGCGGGCCTGGTGGTCATATATCTGCAAAAATAATTGAACGGGTTTAACCGCGGCATCCGGCCTCCGGGAGCAAATCCCGGTGCGCTCAGGGACCGAGGGCGGATTTGCCGGGACAACGTTGGCTAGTAAAAAATGGTAGTCAGGATAAACACTGACTACCATTTTAGAGTGGTTTATATGAAGGGAAGTGGTAGGTTATTTTATTATTATTCCTCTCCTGGACCCCATCCTTCCCAACCATACCATTTAATACCCTTTTTTTCTAAACTTAGTTGCCTCTCTGAAGATAATTGACTAATCTGGCAAGCAACCTTCTATTGGGGGTATGTCCATGTCGCCTCGGCTTTTCCCCTGGCTCACCATTACAGGGCAGTGCTAGCTTGGGGTTCTTAGGTTGTCCCTTCAAAAAATCTACACTCAAAGGGGATGATATGCCAATGGTCTGGGGAAAAGCTACATTTTGAGGGAAATTTATGCTACCCTGATTTTCACAAGACGATTTGGCCCAAAAAAGAGCAACTTTTTCGGGATGGAATCCGGGATGGAAGTTCCCAAAACCATTTTCTGACTGCGGCGGCCAAGGCTGCTGCATAATCTCAGATAATATATTTCCCTGGAACTAACCTGGCATAAGGAGGTTCCTTTGAAAAGGAGATCTTTGCCGTTCAACCCGGCAAGAGGTTTGATATACTTGTTGTCGGCCCTGTTCTTGGCCATTCTGGTTCTGCCGATTTCCACCATGGGCCAGGTTTATCCCCCTAATTTTAAATTTATTAAAGTGCCGAATCCCCTCTCCGGGGATAATCCCATCTACCCCCTCATTGCCAGGACAGTGCCGGCGCCGGGGCAGTCTTTCACTGACTCAAGGTTCAGCACGGTACAGACCCGCATTACCCAATCCTCTACCCTCAGGCATGAATATTCCCGCTTCGACCCCTTCAACTGCCAGCGAACCTTGCTTCTTCTGCTGGATTCAAGCACGAGTGAATGGCGGGTTTATCGCACCCAGTCGCTGCCTTACGATCAGCCGGCCAATCTGGTGCGCACCATCAATAACCTGGCGGAGCTGCGCTGGGACCCGCAGGACTCCGATATCCTTTGGGGCTTCCGGGATTTCAGCATCATCAAGCTCAATGTGGAAACCGGGGCAGAGACGCTGGTCAAGGATTTCGCCGCCGACCCCGTCATCAGTCCCATCTTGCTGGCCAATCCACTCATCTACCATGTCACTTGCATGAACGAAGGGGAATCTTCCCGGGACAAGAGATTCTGGGCCCTGGCCCTGCAGAACGGCGACGATCCGGCTCACCCCGAATGGTCCTATATTTATAAATACCTGTTTACCTGGGACCGCCTGCAGAATCAGGTCCTGGGCACCTACCCGCTCTCCCTGGCCCAGGGGCAGAGGCTCGACTGGGTGGGAATGTCCACCCTGGGTAATTGGGTGCTGATCGCCGGCGAATCCGAAGCCGGGGTCCCGCCCAACTGGGGCTTGTTGATGGCCAGCAAGGACTTCTCGGTGCTGCATGAGCTCCACCAGAACACCGGTCACGCCGACGTGGGGCTGGATAGCCGGGGACGGGAAGTTATTGTCATGCAAAATGCCCAGACGGACTATGTGGACCTGATCCCCTTGGATTTACAGGCCAAACCGGTGAATAGCCCCGCCGACTATAATAACAATGTTATTAAGCCCCTGGTGTTCCTCTACTATAACTCCGAGTCGCCCATTAGCATGAACAGCACCGGAATTCATATCTCCTGCAACTATTCCGGCTATGCCCTCGTCTCCACCTACATTCAGCCGAATCTGACGGACCGGAACTGGCTGGACCGCTGCTTCATTCTGGTCCGGCTGGACCCAAATAAAGTCCGGGCGGTTTATCTGGCGAAGACCTACAACACTACCCAGCAGTACTGGGAGGAGACCCACGGCACTATCAGCAACGACGGTTCCAGGATCGTCTGGGTGGACAACTGGGGCCAATCGGTCACCGAACCCCAAATGCCCCAATTGACCCTGACCCAATTGGATATGCCGCCCCACTGGCAAAACCAATTTACGCCACCCATGCCGCCGGTCCTCTCCTTATTGTTGGGTGATTAGTCCATATTAATATACGTGATAAACCGTAAGCGTGAGCCAAGGCTCGGACTGCGCCTGGGTAGATAATGTCCGCTTCACCAGAGGGGCCAAAAGTCTACCAGCCATCCAGTTATTATTAATGCAATAGGTTACTTAAACTCTCCCCTGATCATGGGGGTCTGATAGAGGTAACTTAAAGTTTTTATGCTATTTCCCAGCCGCGCAAAAAACATCAGAGTAAGGCTTCCACTATCGGCTATGATCCGACACTTATCACGGTGCCCAAAAGCCCCCTCTATCCAAAGCATGAACTACATTTCGACCTGAAGAATACCTGCCATTTCCGCCGGTAACCTGGCGTTCCGCTATCACCGCCATCGAAATCTTCCTCCCCACAGATGTCCGTGCCAGATAACGAAACGATAGCTGGCATTTTTCCGGGGGAGGTGATAATTGTCGAGATTGACAAGTAATCGCTAACCCTTACAGGGTATGCTATGGGTAAATTTTGAAAAAATATCTTTTACTCCGAAATTCGTGCTATTATGCTTCCCACGAGACAATCTGGCTACAAAAGGAAACTTGCCGGGGTTAAACTCGGTGAGGGCTCCCCAGAACCATTATTTGACAACAGTGGCCAAGGCTGCCGCATAATCTCAGTTAAACTAGATAAAAGCGGTCCCCACATGGGTGGTTTTTATAAGCAAGATTCACATTAAGGGAGGGACAATTATTATGGTAATAGAGAAAGGGGCAAAAGTGCACATCATTACCCGTCGTATATTTGAGACAGACCTTCGACGTCACTTTGTGGGCGAAGTGAAGTCTGCAACTGAGAACGTTATCTTCGTAGAGGGCTATGCCTTCATTTTTGATACCAGGATCCATGCTTTCGAAAAAAGACCTGAATTGCGCCAAAGAATATTTAGTCTAATCAATAATGGTAACATTATTTTTGTTTTGCCACCAACAGCAGATTTGGAAAAGATGACTTACCATATCACCGAAGAACATCGATTGGTAATAACGGATGGCTCATGTTCCCTGGATATAAACGAGTTCGGCGCTCAGCGATAATTTAATGTTTTATTGAGAGTCTAGCTTGGAGGGGATTGACATTTATATAAAAAATATTGGTAACTACTCAGGTAACCCCACCATGGAGCCACAATTGACTGGCAAGTAGTATATCCCCCTCCACGAATGCAAGCCAAAAAATAAAATGTTTTTTGCTGGACTCGTGCGGCGGAATGTTGTAGTCTGTAAACCATGATAGA
>JAHIKF010000279.1 GCA_018897875.1 Pseudomonadota bacterium
GCAGTTGGGCAGTGAAAAGATGGCCATCCGCCTGGGGGGCATCTACGCCCTGGAGCGCATCGCCAACGACTCGGACAAAGACTACTGGCCCATCATGGAGACCCTCACCGCTTTCGTGCGGGATAATGCGCGCTGGCGTGAGCAAACCCAGGATGAAACAGGGAAGACCGCCAGGGAGGAAGCCGCAGTTCAGGAACCCTTAACCCCGGAGGATGCCGCCGGGGCAGCAACCCCGGGGCAGGAAACCACAACCCCGGCGCCGCCGGCCATTCCCAAGCCGGTCACCGACATTCAAGCCATCCTTACGGTCCTGGGCCGGCGCAAGTACCGTTCCGGCCAGAAAGAAGAGAAGGGGTGGTTGGATTTGCGCAACACCAACCTGCGGGGGGCCGACCTCACGGGAGCCCACCTGGAGGAGGTCAATCTCAGGGGAGTCCACCTGAAGGGGGCCAGACTCGAGGGAGCCCACTTGGAGGGGGCCAACCTCGAGGAAGCCCACCTGGAGTGGGCTTTCCTCGGGGGAGCCCACCTGGAGGAGGCCATCCTCGAGGGAGCCCACCTGGAGGGGGCCAGCCTCACGGGAGCCCGGCTGGAAGGGGCCTACCTCACGGAAGCCCACCTGGAGGTGCCGACCTCGAGGGAGCCCACCTGGAGGGGGCCTACCTAATTGGAGCCCATCTGGAGGGGGCCTACCTAAATAGAGCCCATCTGGAAGGGGCTGATTTGTCGGGGGTTATTGGGCTTATAAAAAATCAGTTAGCCAAAGCCATTATGGATGATAAAACTGAATTGCCCGATTATTTGGAGGAGGAGCCCCCCAAGGCCAAGGTACCGGAGGGGGATAAGCAGGAATAAGGCCAGTATTTTTCACCGGCCGGAGGCCTGTGCCACTAAAGCACGAAAAAAAAGGCGACCCAGCGGGTCGCCCTTACTTATGGGATTGGGGTGGGGGTTTGGGGGAGGGGAAAGGGCCTTTACGAAAAAGCCCTTTGCCCCTTCCCCAAAGTCTTTCTTACCACCCCATGGTCAGGTAGTCGTGGATGGAGTTGGAGGCCAGGCGGCCGGCGCCCATGGCCAGGATGACGGTGGCGGAACCGGTGACGATATCGCCGCCGGCCCAGACCCTCGGTTTCATGGTCTTGCCGGTCTTGAGGTCGGCCACGATGTAGCCCCATTTGTTCAAGGCCAGGCCCGGGGTGCTCTTGGTGAGCAGCGGGTTGGACCCGGAGCCGATGGAGATGACCGCGGTGTCGATTTCCACTATAAATTCGGAGCCGGGGATGGGCACCGGCCGCCGCCGCCCGGAGGCGTCCGGCTCGCCCAGTTCCTGGCGCAGGCACTCCACGCCGGTAAGACGCCCGGTGGCCTCATCGCCCAGGAACCGCAGCGGGTTGGTGAGCAGCAGGAACTCGACGCCCTCTTCCTCGGCGTGGTGAACTTCCGCCGAACGGGCGGGAAGCTCGTCATGGGAGCGCCGGTAGATGATATAGGAATGGTCGGCGCCCAGGCGCAGGGCGGTGCGGGCCCCGTCCATGGCCACGTTGCCGCCGCCGAAGGTGGCGACGTTTTTGCCCTTGACGATGGGTGTGTCGTAAATGGGGAATTCATAGGCCTTCATGAGGTTGGAGCGGGTGAGATACTCGTTGGCGGAGTACACCCCGATGAAGTGCTCCCCGGGAATGTTCAGAAACACGGGCAGCCCGGCGCCCACGCCCAGAAAGACGGCGTCGAAGCGTTCCAGTAGTTCGTCCACGGTCTCGGAGCGGCCGATGACCGCGTTGACCTCAATCGTGGCTCCCAGGCGTTCCAGGAAATTACACTCCTGGGCCACGATGGCCTTGGGCAGACGGAATTCGGGGATGCCGTAGAGCAGCACCCCGCCGGGGCCATGCAGGGCCTCGAAGATGTGGACTTCGTGGCCTTTGAGGATCAGGTCGCCGGCCACGGTGAGGCCCGCCGGACCCGCGCCCACCACAGCCACCTTCTTGCCGGTGGGGTCGGCCTTGGGAGGCAGAACGTCCCGCCCGTGGAGACGCTGATGGTCGGCGGCGAAGCGCTCCAGGTTGCCGATAGCCACGGGCTCGCCCTTCTTGCCGACGACGCACAGGCCTTCGCACTGGACTTCCTGGGGGCAGACCCGGCCGCACACCGCGGGGAGGGAGTTTTTCTCCCAGAGTGTGCGGATGGAGCCTTCGAAGTCGCCTTCCTTGATCTGGCCGATAAACTTAGGGATATCAATTTCCACCGGGCAGCCCTGCTTGCAGCGGGGGTCTTTGCACTGGATGCAGCGCTCCGCTTCCTTCATGGCCAGTTCCGGAGTGTAGCCGAAGGGCACTTCCTCGAAGTTACGGGCCCTGACCTTGGCTTCCTGCTCCGCCATCTTTTGCCGGGGGATTTTTTCTTTTTTAGGGGCTTTTGCTTCTTCCGACATTATCCTTCTCCTCCTGGCTTATGTACCTTTACGGGTAAATTCTTAGGTGCAACAGGAGCATTTCCCGCCGCTGTGGCATTCTTTGAACTCGTCGTAGGAGACCTTTTCCTCGATCATATAAGACCGCAGGCGCAGATTCAGCTCATCCCAATCGACGTCATGGCCTTCGAACTCAGGGCCATCCACGCAGGCGAACTGCATCTTGCCGCCCACCGTTACCCGGCAGCAGCCGCACATGCCGGTGCCGTCCACCATGATGGGGTTGAGGCTCACCAGGGTTTTGACGTTGAATTCCTGAGTGACCTTGCAACAGAACTTCATCATGGGTACCGGACCGATGCAGACCGCCAGGCTGATGTCTTTATGCTTTTCCAGGGTTTCCCTAAGCTTATCGGTGACGAAACCCTTATGGCCGTAAGTGCCGTCGTCGGTGCAGATCATCACCTCGTCCGAGGCGGCCTTCATCTTGTCTTCCAGGATGAGCAGGTCCTTGGAGCGGGCTCCGATCACTGAATAGACATAGTTGCCCATCTGTTTTAAGCCCCGGGTGATGGGGTACACGACCGCGATGCCGGTGCCGCCGCCGACGCAGATCACCTTGCCCACCTTTTCCAGGTGGGTGGGTTGTCCGAGGGGGCCGATGACGTCCAGGTAGGACTGCCCCACCTGCAGGGTCTTGAAGAGCGCGGTGCTCTTGCCCAC
>JAHIKF010000280.1 GCA_018897875.1 Pseudomonadota bacterium
CTTTGCGCCAAACCTGTCGCGTGCGGGGCCGTCAGACCTTTCCGGTCCTAGTGGAGGCGATGACCTGTTACTTCAAGGGGCTCCAACCAGATATCGCCTGGATCTCACAAGCCTAATTTTTAACCCTGTGATCAAGTACCAGAAAAGTCCTCAGGACCGTTTTTGGACTGCGGTGACCAGGGGGCGCATAATCTCGGATAATTCTCCGGCAATTTTAACCAGAAGCGAATCACTGTGGTCTTAAAGGCGAGGGCTGAACGTTACCCGGTTGAATTACCGCCAATTTTGATGGGGAGGAACCATGAACTCTTTGCAATCAATCAGTATCGGACCGATGAAACCATACGCTGCCAGACCCCGGGCCGCCGTCCGGCGGCGCCGTTGCGATGGGCTGATGGCATTGCTCTTAACCCTGGGCCTTCTCCTAGCCTTGGTCTGCCCGGCCCTGGCCGCGGACGGCGCCCTGGACCCGGCCTTTGACCCGGGGGAAGGGGTGCAACATCTCCCGGGCATGCGAGGGAGGATTAATTATGACGATGGCACCAACCGTTTTCTGATTTGGGGCTACTTCACCTCCATCAACGGGGTGCCCCGGGGCTCCCTGGCCCGATTCAACGCCGACGGCAGCCTGGACACCGGTTTTAACCCTCCCATCAAAGGCGAGGTGCGCACCGTTTACTTAATGAGCAACGGCAAGATCCTGGTGGGCGGTCGCATCTCCGTGGGCAGTTCCTCTCCTTACCATTACAATCTCGCCCGCCTGACCAGCGACGGCGCCCTGGACTCCACCTTCTATGAGATCCTTGATTGGTATGGGATGGTAAACAGTGTCAAGGTGCAGTCGGACGGGAAAGTTCTGGTGGGGGGCTGGTCCATGACGGTTTTGGGGGACGCCAGCGCCACCTACCACCTGCTGCGGCTGAACACCAACGGCACGGTGGACAACTCTTATCCCAAACGCTCGGCCCCCGGCGGCTTGGTGAACAGCATCACGGTTCTTACTGCTAACGATGCCCGGATCTACGGCATCCTGCCCAACATCTCCGGGACCCACACCGGCTACCTGGTCACCCTGTCCCTTTCCGGCAACCTGGTGTCCTATCTGGGAGATGAAACCTTCAACGGCCCCATCTATGATTACGGCACCCAGACGGACGGTAAAAAAGTGTATGTGGGGCATTTCACCGAGGTGCTGGGGTTTCCCCGCAAATACATCGCCCGCCTGGACACCAACGGCGCCCTGGACACCTCCTTTGATCCGGGGATTGGTCCCAACGGCCGGGTCAATAACCTGGTCATCCAGGCGGACGACAAGCTCGTGGTGGCCGGCAATTTCAACACTTTCAATAACAATCCGGTGGGCTATGCGGTGCGCTTGAATACCGATGCCACGGTGGACTCCACCTTCGCGGCCTCAGCTGATGACCGCATCCAGAAACTAAACCTGCTCAACGGCACCGGCTCCGACCTGGTGGCCTTCGGCTGGTTTCGCAACTTCAACGGCGCCGCCCGGCCCGGTCTGGCCTATATGGACAGCAACGGCAATCTCTATAATCTCTATACCGGCTGGACCAGCGCCAACACGGACACCGCCTATGTTTACGCCCTGGCGGTGCAACCCAACGGCCAGGTGTGGGTGGGGGGCGATTTCACTGGGGTGGGAGGCAAAATGCACCGGGCCTGGCCCGCCTCAACCGCGACGGCAGCCTGGATAATTCATGCAGGAGCGGGGTGGACGGCTATATAAAAAGTATAGCCCGGCAAGGAGACGGCCAACTCCTGGTGGCCGGTTATTTCGGCGAAGCCAACGGTCTGGCCCGCACCAGTCTGGCCCTTTTTGTCAACGACGCCTCAGCTTCTCTGGACCGTGACTTTAACCCCACCATCACCAAGCTGGACGGCTCCGTGAGCGACCTGAAACAGGTGACGCCGTTGGCCAACGGCCAGATCATGGTGGCCGGGCATCTGCGCCAAGCCGACGGCATCACCCGCACCGCCCTGGTCAGACTATTCTCCGACGGCCTTTTGGACACCAGCTTCGACGCCCAAATCACCATCACCTCAGGCACCAGCATCAGAGCCAACCGGGTGGCGGAAGTTAACGGCAAATACCTGGTGTCCGGCTACGTCACCTTTGAGGGTCTGGCCCGGGGCTTTCTTACCCGACTTACTAATACCGGTGCCCTGGATGCCAGCTTCGGGCCCACGGCGGCCCCCACCCCTTCACCTAATGTCAATATCCTGGCGGGGGAGGTGAAAGACATGGCCCTCCAGAAGGATGGCCGCATCATGGTCTGTGGCGACTTCAGCGAAATCATAGATGGTTCTTTTTGGGACCGGCCCCAGAGGGGCCACATCGCCCGCTTCACCGCCGACGGCTTGCTGGATGGCACCTTTACCACCAATATCGGCGCCAATAACGCCATTAATGCCATGGCCTTGCAACCCAACGGCCGGATCATCATCGGCGGAGCCTTCACCCGCTATAATCTGCCAAATTACTCCGACCCGGACAATCGCAACCATATCGCCCGGGTTCTCAGCAACGGCGACCTGGATGCCTCCTTTAATCCCGGGAGCGGGCTCACAGATCCAAGCGTGGCCTCTTACCTGGTTTCCGCCAATGCCTTGACTTGGCTGTCCAGCGGCAAGGTCCTCGTCGGTGGCGGGTTCAGCCTTTACAATGGCACCGCCCGCATCAAGCTGGCCCAGGTCTTAGCCGGCCCGGCGAACTTTAACCCGGGCACTTTCTTGTTGTTGCTCATGGACAACTAATCGGTTTGGTAGAGCGCTTCGTTTTTTCATCTGTGTAAGTGCGACTAATATATGGCCGTTGGGACGTTATAGGCCCAGATCAATATCTTTAGCTTGTACTGGTCGGCCTCGAAACCTGTTGAGCTGCTGGTAGGAAGTGGCCCTATCTGCATCTATGATCTGACACGTGTCACTGAGCCAAAAAGCTTTCCTATCCAGGCCATATCTATACTTCTTGGCCTGATACAGTCATGCCATTCTCACCGGTAACCTGGGAATTCCCCGGTCACCGACATCTGAAATCTTCCTCCGTAATTGATCACAGGGTATGAAAAAAAAGAAA
>JAHIKF010000281.1 GCA_018897875.1 Pseudomonadota bacterium
CAGGACAATTCCCCGTTCCTGAAAGACCCGAGGCAACAACATCCCCTCGGCGGAACGGTTCATGATCTTGTACGGAGGAATGATCTCCCCGTCCCCGGCGGAAACACTGTATTGCAGCCCGAAAAACTCGATTTCGACCCCGAAAGAGCGGGTCATGAAATATCGGAGCATGGGGTAGCGCCCTTTCAGGCGCTCTTCCCATTTGTCAAGTGAGGCGCAGTCCTCCATCCCCCCCCTCGCACCGCATTGATCTCGGCTGACCGGTCCCACCTCCCCGGGGAGGGCGCCCAGCCTCTGGTGATAATTTTTATTTGTACCCAAAGTAAACTGATAAATCAAGAAATTGCTCTAAAGACCGTAAAAACAATGCTGGCCCAGGAAACCCGGTCTTTAGCCGCCCCAAAACCCACAGGGTCGACAAACCGGCCTGGGCCAATGAACTCGGATACTATCGGCGCAAAAAACGGTTTAAGAAGGAAATCTCTGAAAAAATAGACCTTATCGGGGGTACTTCACCTCAAACACCCGTTTGGCCACTTCGAACGTCCCTTCATAGTAGGGTTGCCGCAGGTCAGTGACGACCACTCCGTAGCGATGGTTGGAGGCGTGGATCATCTTCCCCTCGCCCAGGTAGATGCCAGCATGTCCCACGGGGCCGCCCCGGCGGAAGAAAAGCAGATCCCCTGGAAGCAGTTTGGAGAAATCCATTTGGCGCGTCACAACCTTCCCTACCTGGGCCTGTTCGGCGCTGGAGCGGGGCAGGTCGATCTTAAACCCATGATAGATGAACTGGACAAACCCGGAGCAATCCGTGGCCGAACTGTTCGCCAGGGAAGCCCCCCGGGCGTAGGGAGCATGTTTGTAGGCGTTGGCCCGACTCAAGATCAACTCGGAGAAATTCCAGGGTTCAAACGTATTGTATTTGGGAGGGACCGAAGAGACGCGATCATCCTTGGCCTCTTGCTTGGAAGGCTGGGTAATGGGGGGGCTCAGGGTCTTCTTGGGAGTTAGCGGCTCCAGCACAAATTTCCCGTCCCGTTGGGGGGTAACCTTCATCAGTGGGGGGGTTTCCGACACCGCGCGCCGGTCGGAATAACTGGGAACCATGGACGACTCCACCACTCCCCTGGAGCGCGACCGGGACGAGCGCTTACGATATGTTTTCGAACTCTTGCTGGATTTGCTCTTCTTAGCCACCTTTGCCGTGGACTTCGATGATTTCTTTTTTACCGTCTTGGTGGGGACTGAAAAAGCCAGGTTGGGGGAAAAGGTTAACGCCAGGGTTATTGCCGCACTCAACAATATTCGATTCACCATCCAGAACCTCCTTTGTTATGGGACAATCCTGATGGGAACTAAAACCTTTTTTTAGCTCCGGTCACTTGGCCGGCAATGCTCAATTGTTTCCTCTGCCGGACATTCCTTTCTGGTTTAGATAATCTTGCCTAGGGTGATATGGTAGTTTTACCCAGGCCAAATTAGGTAGAAGTACCTATTTGTTTTGGTGAACCTTAATATAGGGAACTTAGGATGTCAACCCCTTTTTTTGCCCTAAGCAAGATATATTTATGTACAATGATATCAGGAAGTTTTGAAATAAGCTGCATAAGCCCGGCAGGCTGCCCCACCCAAGGCAAGACTCCCGGCGCGGGACATAAAAATACCCGGGCCTGGGCCCAGGCGGTGATCCGGGGTTAGGCGCGCCCCCGGGGCAGGCCCCCAGAAAAACCTAAGGGGACAGGGGGCCTCATACCGGCCCCCTGTCCCCTGGACGGAAATAAGCTCAGCCTTCCGCGGCCTTCTTCTTCTTGGCCTTGGGGAGGGTTTCGGGGCGATCCACTAGTTCCAGGATGGACATGGGAGCCCCATCGCCCAGCCTCAGCCCCAGAGGGATGATCCGGGTATACCCCCCGGGACGGTCCTGATAGCGCTCCCGCAGTTCCGTAAAAAGTTTAGCCACCACCTTCTTGGAGCGCACCACCGCCAGGGTCAAGCGCCGGGCATGCAAGTCGCCCCGTTTGGCCAGGGTAATGACCTTCTCGGCCCACATGCGGGCCTCCTTGGCCTTGGCCTGGGTAGTTTCTACCCGCTCCCTTTCCAACAGCGCGGTCACCAAATTTCGGAGCATGGCCAGGCGATGTTCCGTTGTCCGGCCCAGGCGCCGACCAGCCTTTAAGTGTCTCATGCGACGTCTTCCTTCCTTTCCGGCATCTGATCGGGGGGTGAGAAGGTTTCGAGCTTCATCCCCAGATTCAACCCCATCTCATGGAGTATCTCTTTGATCTCGTTGAGGGACTTGCGGCCGAAATTTTTGGTCTTCAGCATCTCTTGCTCGGTCTTCTGGACCAATTCGCCGATATAGCGGATAGTGGCATTCCTCAAACAGTTGGCGGCCCGCACCGACAACTCCAGTTCATTGACACTGCGATAGAGGTTCTCATTAAAGGTCGGCGGCTCGTCCGCGGACTTCTCTTCCTGCCCCGCGGGTTCCTCTTCGAAGTTGATGAACATGCTCAGATGTTCTTTGAGAATCTTGGAGGCGTAGGCGATGGAGTTTTCCGGGGTGATGCTGCCGTCAGTCCAAACCTCAAGGGTGAGCTTGTCATAGTCGGTCCGTTGCCCCACCCGGGCCTGAGTCACCAGGTAATTGACCTTGCGCACCGGCGCGAAGCTGGCGTCCAGGGGAATATAGCCGATGGCCTGGTCTTCGTCTTTATTGGCCTCCGCGGGCACAAACCCCTTGCCGCTTTTGACCGTCATCTCTATCGCCAGTTCACCGTCCGCCCCCAGGGTGGCGATGTGATGCTCGGGGTTGAGGATCTCCACCATGCCATCAGTCTGGATGTCCCCGGCTTTGAGCTCCCCCGGTTTATTGGCCTCCAGGTGCAGCATCCTGACCCCTTCGGAGAGTATCTTCAAACGCACCTGTTTCAGATTAAGCAGAATCTCAGTGACATCTTCCAACACCCCGGGGATGGCTGAAAATTCGTGATAGACATCCTTGATGCGGACCGCAGTGATGGCCGATCCCCGCAGGGAGGAAAGTAAGACCCGTCTCAGGGCGTTGCCCAAGGTGGTGCCGAAGCCGCGTTCCAGGGGCTCGCAGGCGAACTTGCCATAAAACCGGTTATGGGTCTCACCATCAACTTCCAGCCGTTTGGGCTTAATAATATCGGTCCAATTTTTGTAGATCATGGCTCCTCTAGAAAACTACTAGGACGTTTATGTCCCGCAATTCTAGCCGGTCTTGGCCGGCTTGACAAAAATCTGTCTCCCCCGCGCCAGGTTGGCCGCCGGAGAGAGTTTGGGAACATAAAGGATCATGATGCTATTTGGAATAAAGCTCCACGATGAGATGCTCTTGGATCGGCATGGTAATATCTTCCCGTGTGGGAAACATGACCACCCGCCCTTGGGCCTCTTCCTTGTTGAACTCCAGCCAGGGGGGGCAACCACGCCTGGCCACTGCCTCCATGGCATCGCGAATTAACGCCAGGTTGCGGCCCTTCTCCGTCACCAGAACCACATCTCCGGTCTTGACCAGAAATGAAGGGAGGTTTACCCTGGCGCCGTTTACCTGGAAAAAGTTATGCCGCACCAATTGCCGGGCCTGGGTCCGAGAGTTGGCGAACCCTAACCGGTAAACTATGTTGTCCAAACGCCGTTCCAGAAAAACCAACAGGTTAGTGCCGGTAACCCCTTTCTGGCGATCGGCTTTCTCAAAATAACTGCTGAATTGCTTCTCCAACACGCCGTAAATGCGTTTGACCTTTTGCTTCTCACGGAGCTGGGCGCCGTAATCCGAAAGTTTGCTCCGGCGCTGGCCGTGCTGTCCCGGCGGATAATGACGCCGCTCGATGGCGCATTTATCCGTGTAACAGCGATCTCCTTTGAGGTAAAGCTGCATCCCCTCCCGGCGGCAAAGCCGGCAATCCGGTCCCACATATCTAGCCACTATCGATCACCTCTCCAGTTAAACCCGACGACGTTTGGGGGGGCGGCAGCCATTGTGGGGAATAGGGCTGACATCCCGAATCAGGTTGACACCCAGGCCGGCGGCCTGTAGGGCCCTGAGGGCTGCCTCCCGGCCTGCGCCCGGCCCCTTGACAAAAACATCCACATTCCGCATGCCGTGGTCCATGGCCTTACGGGCCGCATCCTGGGCCGCCAGTTGGGCCGCAAACGGCGTCCCCTTCCGGGAGCCCTTGAACCCCTGAACCCCCGCCGAGGACCATGACACCACGTTGCCGGCCGGATCGGTGATGGTCACCAGGGTGTTGTTGAACGTGGCCTTGATATGAGCCACCCCCGTGGGGATATTCTTCTTCTCTTTTTTCTTCTTGCTGCGTGTCTGCGCTTTGGCCATCGCCCCTCCTTAAGACTTCTTCCGTTTGCCCACGACGCTGCGCCGCGGGCCTTTGCGGGTACGGGCGTTCGTATGGGTTCGCTGTCCCCGGACCGGCAGGCTCCTACGATGCCTGAGGCCCCGGTAGCACCCCAGATCCATCAGGCGCTTGATATTCATGGAGACTTCCCGGCGGAGGTCTCCTTCAACCTTGCAGGTATGATCAATCACCTGGCGAATACCGGTGATTTCGGCGTCGGTGAGTTCGGACGTCTTGGTGCTGGGTTCCACCTTCGCTTCCTGGAGCACCCGTGTCGCGGTACTGTGTCCGATGCCGAAAATATAGGTTAAGGCGATCTCGATTCTCTTGTTTCGGGGTAAATCGATCCCGGCGATTCTGGCCAATTCCTTACCTCCCCTTTAGCCTTGCCGCTGCTTATGCTTGGGATTTTCACAGATCACCCGCACGACGCGTTTGCGGCGAATAATCTTGCACTTGGCGCACATCCGTTTGACTGAGGCTCTAACCTTCATAGTATTTTCCTATCTGACCCGGTAGACTATGCGCCCTCGACTCAAATCATAGGGCGACAATTCCAGAATAACCTTATCTCCTGGAAGAATCTTGATATAGTGCATCCGCATCTTCCCGGAAATGTGAGCCAGGACCTTATGCCCGTTCGGCAGTTCCACCCGAAACATGGCGTTGGGGAGCGGCTCAACCACCGTCCCTTCGACTTCTATGGCGTCTTCTTTTGTCATCTACCGTATCTTTATAGTTATTTCAAATGGTTATTAAATATAACTTAGAGCCGGCTCAAAATCAAGACGCCGTTCTCCGTCAACGCTACGCTGTGTTCAAAATGCGCCGCACAAGACCCGTCCTGGGTGATTGCGGTCCAGCCATCCTGCAAAATCCGCACCTGCCAGGAACCCATCGAGGTCATGGGTTCAATGGCAAAGGTCATACCTACCTGCATCGTCGGCCCCCGGTCGGGCGGACCGAAATTAGGGATCTGCGGGTCTTCGTGGAGCGACCGGCCGATGCCGTGTCCCACAAACTCCCGGATGACCCCGAACCCGGCGCCTTCCACCACGGTCTGCACCGCGTGGGAGATGTCCGACAGGCGCCGGCCCGCCTTGACTTTGGCGATGCCGGCGTACAGGGATTCCTCCGTAACCGCCATCAGGGCCCGGGCTTTTTCGCCCACGTCCCCCACGCCCACGGTGATGGCGGCATCCCCATAAAAGCCGTCGTACTTCACCCCGAAATCCAGGCTCACCACGTCCCCGGCTTTGAGGCGGCGGGGCCCGGGAATCCCGTGGACCACCTCCTCGTTCACCGACACGCAGATGGACCGGGGATAGCCGCGATAGCCTTTGAAGGCCGGCTTCACCCGGCGCTGGCGGCACATTTCTTCCGCCAGTTCATCGAGCTCCCGGGTTTCGATCCCGGGTTGGATCTTTTCTTTCACCCCCTCCAGGATTTCGGCCACGATGCGGTTGGCCTTCTCCATCTTGGCGATTTCCTGGAGGGATTTAAGCAATATCATCTAGCGCATCAGTGCTTGCAGCCGCAGCTGCAGCCGGCTCCCGCAACGATGCCCACGATCTGGTTAAAGATGTCGTCGATGCCCCCCACGCCCTTAATGGGCCGCACCAGGCCTGGCTTGGAGTAGTAGCCGATGAGGGGTGCGGTGGCCTGGTTATAGGTGGCCAGGCGGGAGCGCACGGTGGTCTCGTTGTCGTCGTCCCGCTGGTAGAGTTCACCGCCGCATTTGTCACACACGCCTTCTTTCTTGGCGGGGGTGAACTTTATATGGAACATCTGGCCGCAGGCGGCATTTTTACAGGTGCGCCGCCCGGTGAGGCGAACCACCAGCGCTTCTTCGTTCACGTCGATGCTGACTACGTGGTCGATCTTGGAACCCAACCCCACCAGCACCTTGTCCAGGGCTTCGGCCTGGGGCACTGTCCGGGGAAAACCGTCCAGGATGAATCCCTTTTTGCAATCAGGCTGGGCCAGCCGGTCTTTGATGATACCGATGACTACTTCATCGGGCACCAGTGTTCCGGCATTCATGCACTCCTGGGCCTTCTTGCCCATTTCCGTCCCTTCCTTCACTGCTGCCCGGAGGATGTCGCCGGTGGAGATCTGGGGGATCTGGAACTTGTCGATGAGTTTCTTGGCTTGTGTCCCTTTGCCCGCGCCTGGGCCGCCCAACAGGATCAAATTCATAACTTCCTCCTTCTTGAGATCAACGCCGTACCCGGCTCATGCGTTTTTTCGTAAACCCCTCGTAATGGCGGGTGAGCAGATGCGATTCGATCTGGCTCATGGTGTCCATGGCCACCCCGACTACGATCAGCAGGGCCGTACCCCCGAAATAAAA
>JAHIKF010000282.1 GCA_018897875.1 Pseudomonadota bacterium
ATAAATCTTTTCGCCAACATTGACAATTGATTATGATAATATACCAGGTAAGATTCTTTCGAGCTCCGTTTCTGGCTGGTCAGGCAGCCTACCACAATTTACCTGATAAACCCTAAGCCCCACCAACCAGAAGTGAGCCCCAATCCAGCGATTAGGGAGTTCGCACCTCACGTGATCGACGCAGACAACCCCAAAACCACCGGGCAGCCGCGCTACTTCAGATGCATCGGCGCTTTCCTGTTCCTGTGGGCGGGGGCCATCACCTGGGGCGTCCTGCCCATCCTGGCGGTCACGGCCGCGCCCCGAGCCGCCGTCCGGGAGACCTCCTTTGATTTCGGGAAAATCACCGAAGACCGGGCCCTGACCCACACCTTTGTGATCAAGAACACCGGGACGGCGCCCTTACATATCGAGGACGTGGACCCGGATTGCGCCTGCACCGTGCCCAGCTACGACAAGACCATACCCCCCGGCGGTCAGGGGGACATCACCCTGACCATCAAACCCTTTTCGGTGATCCACCGATTCAAGAAGGAAACCAAGGTCAGGCTCAATGACCCGGACCAGCCCATGCTGTATTTGATCGTGACGGGAGTGGCCCAACCCTTCATCGAGATCCAGCCCAGCCATATCGTGCGGTTGCGCGGCGCCCCCAGCGACGATATCCGGGGTCAGGTGCGCTTTGTCTCGCATCTGCCCACGCCCTTTAAGATTACGGAATACCGCACCACCATCCCGGACAAGATCGAGGTGACCCTCACGCCGGAAGTGCCGGACAAGGTGTATGTCGTGGAGGTGCGCAACAAGTCCCAGCAGTCGGGCCCCTATGCCGGCCTGATCGAGCTGTTCACCACCTCCAAGGAGCGGCCTCGCCTCATCGTGCGGGTCTTTGGGGAACTTTATTTGCCTTCGGCGGGCGGCCAGTAAAGCAGCATCTCATTGAGCAGGTGGATGGCAAAAGTCCGGGCCGCCTGGCGCAGTAACAGTTCGTCTTCCTTGGGGGCCGGCGGGCCGGGATTGACCGGTGAACTCATAGTGATCCGGTCCTGGCAGGCAAACAGGGTATCGCCCCCCCGGGTGATGGCCCCGGACACCACCAGGTCGGTGTCGATCCTGCCCCGGAGGAACCGGAAGACCGCGCCCCGGACCGTCACAAATTGCACCACGCCGTCGAGGACGGTGTCGGCCTGGTCAGAGAGCTTGAGTCCGTTGGCCCTCCAGGCCTGGGTCAACTCTTCCATGAACAGGGTCTGGAAGGTGTCGGCGGCCACGCCCTGGGCCGTTTCCACCTTGAAGGGCGTCAGGACATACGTCGCCTGGGCCGGGGTGAAGTCCGGGGCGCGGTAATAAGCCGTGAGATAGCGGCCGGGCGCCAGCGCCACCCCCGCCGGGGTGGCCGGCGCCAGCCGGGGCGCGCAACCAGCCTGGCCAACCAGACACAGGACCACAACCAGGCCCCAGGAGGTGAACTTTCTCATCCACATGGTCATCTGATTACCATAAACTGTCGTCCTGTGCCAAACCATTTAACCATTTCCCGCCGGAAAAAGAGGACCGTCCGGGTCGGGGCGCCCAACCCCCGGCATTTTGTCTTAATCGTTTCTCGGTTAATGCTTGAACAAAATTTCAAGAGAGATTATGGTTTGACTAATCCAAAGGGAGGCCTGTCATGGGCCTGAATAAACTGATTCAAGAGAAACGTCGGGAAATACTGGAAATCGCCGCCAGGCACGGCGCCTATAACGTCCGCATTTTTGGCTCCGTTGCGCGGGGGGAGGCGGATGAGGCCAGTGATGTGGATGTGCTGGTAGAATTGGAGCAAAATCGCAGCCTTTTTGATTTAGGGGGATTTTTGGCGGACATGCAAGACCTTCTGGGGTGTAGGGTTGATGTAGTGACCGAGAAAGGCTTGAAAAACCGCATCCGTGACCGCGTGCTGCAAGAGGCGGTGCCGTTATGAGGGATGATCGCGAAAGACTGCGGGATATCATCGCCGCCATAGAACATATTGATAAATACGCCGTCCAAGGCCCCGTTGCGTTTCAGACTGATGAACTGATTCAGGCCTGGTTCCTGCGCCATCTCCAGATTATCGGCGAAGCCTGCCGTTCCTTGTCAGAATCTCTGAAAAATAGCCATCCCGCCATTCCCTGGTCGAAGATAATCGGCATGCGGCATATTCTGGTGCATGACTATTTCGACATCGACCTGCCGCTGGTCTGGAACGTGGTAGAGCGAGAATTACCGGAATTGAAAAAACAGATAACCGCCATCCTCAATGAGTTGGGAGGGAGTTGAATGGGCGACCCGGTGATGAAGATATTCTGCATGACCATCGCGTAGTTGCTATTTTCTCGCTACAGAGAGGCAGATCGGTTGAAGAACCGCGTCCTTATGAAATTAAATCTCAAAAAAAACTGTGTCCGGAGCCTGCCTGGGGAACAAAAGAAATGAAATGTGACTATCTTGCATTGGACGTTGTAGATAGTAAAATTTAGAGGGTCTGACTTCATTGTCAATGGTTGAGAGGATTAAAGAGCGATGCGTAAATGGGAAAACTTTTCTCAGGTTTGACAACCGAATGGAGGCATCCTACATTTTTTTCTTCAGGTTGAGCCGTCTCTTACCCGGAGGGCCATCTCCCCGTGGACCGGGGGGAGAGACGACCGAGCCATGATTTTCGAACCCTTAGTCGTTACATACGAGAACTTGCATGCCCTCCGGACGCATGGTAACCTACCGTAAAATCCCTCAGTGGACCGCCTGTCTGCTGGCCCTCTTGTTGATCGGCAGCCTGGGCTTCATGTGGCTGGAAAGGTGGGATTTCTTCGACTCCCTGTACATGACGGTGACCACCCTCACCACCGTGGGCTACAGTGAGGTCCATCCCCTGAGCCGGTTGGGGCGGCTTTATAATATCGTGCTCATTCTCTCCGGCATGGGGGTCATGTTCTATATCTTGGGCTCTCTGGCCCGGGTGGTGATTGAAGGGGAGCTCCATGCGGTCTTGGGAAGGCGAAAATTGATCAAGCACATCAAACGAATGAAGCATCATTACATCCTCTGCGGCTTTGGGCGCATCGGCGAAATTATCGCCCGGCAACTCAAAGACCGGGGCCTGTCCCTGGTGGTGATCGAGAGCGACCCGGCTTTGCTCGGCCGCCTGGAGACCTCGGGATATTACTTCATCAACGGCGACGCCACCCGGGAAGAGGTCCTGCTGGAGGCGGGCATCGAACAGGCCAAGGGGCTGATATCCGTGGTCTCCTCGGACGCCTCCAACGTCTACGTCGTGCTGACGGCGCGTAGCCTCAGCCCCAGTCTCTTTATCGTCGCCCGGGGGGAGGAACCGGGTTCGGAAAAAAAGCTGCTCCGGGCCGGGGCCGACAAGGTGGAATCCCCCTACGAGATGGGCGGGCAAAAAATGGCCCAGACCATCATGCGCCCCACCGTGGTGAGCTTTATGGAACTGGCCATGAAGGAGGGGGTGGACTGGACCATGGAGGAGATCGCGGTGGGCCCCGCCTCTCCCCTCCAGGGGGTGCCACTGGCGGACTCGGGGATCCGCCAGAAACTGAACCTCATCCTGGTGGCCATTAAGCGGAACAACGGCGAGATGCTCTTCAACCCCAGCCACCAAACCCCGATTCTGGCCGGAGATACCCTCATCGCCCTGGGGCTGCGGAAAAACCTGGATGCCCTGGAGAAGATGGTGAAGTGAGGACGCAGTTAGCAGTTAGCCAAAGAACCAGTCGCTGAAGTTGTCAAGATTTTAGGTGGTTTATGCAGTCCTTGACTTATCATAAAGTTATAGAGAAAGGGTTCCAGAGCAGAAATTTATGGCAATCGTACACGCGTAGGGGCTTTGGAACAATAGTATAATAAATATGAAGATATTTATTAATTTATTATTAATTAATAAGAAATTCATATCAGTAATTATTTTGTTGATTATTATTCCTTCATATTGTTATGGGTCAAGGTTTGAAAAGAAAATAGAATTGCCTCCAATAAAATTAACATATCATGACTTAAATATAATATTTAATGCCTTGAGAAATCAATTGCCTAAGGATGATAATTTAGTTAATTCCGATAATATTGAACAATATGTTGAAGTTGGTAACAATAATATAACTATAGGAAAAGAAGGAGCCTTTTTATTTGGAAAAGATGAACAGTTGCCAGATATTGCTTATAAATTATCATATCGTTACAATATAATGAGGAATGTTATTAGTAATTTAAAAATTATAGAATTTGATTTTTCTGATTATAAAAGAGAAATAAGAGTGGTGGGAAACTCTCAAGACCATGTCGATGCAATGGCAGTATTTTTAGACAATAAATTTAAAATATATGAAATAACAATGGGAGGAAGTAAATTTAGAGCATATTGCTTCTTTATTTATATAATTAGTTTAATTTTTATTGTAATATATTTTATATCAAGAAGTAAATTATCTGATCGTATAAAGGCGCTGATAATTATTGTTGGTGCTATAATTTATTCAATATCAATAATATCAATAGTTACATTATCGTTTGATAAATGGTTTACTGGCTTCGCAGTATATAAAGAAACAGCTTCTTGGTTAGTACGATATCAGCCTGAAATTACTTTAGCTAGTTTTTTGATTTCAATCATTATTATTTTTCCATTAGGAATCTATTTTAACTATAAATTTTCGAAACCGAGTAATTTATCGAAGGAGGTTGAAATGCCTATTAGATCCATAGGCCGGGGCATACAAATAACCTTCCTGGGGCACTCGGCCTTCAAATTGACCGGCGCCGGGGTGAACGTCCTCATCGACCCCTGGCTCACGAACCCCCTGCTCAACACCCCGGTGGATAAAGTGGGGCCGGTGGACCTTATCCTGGTGACCCACGGCCACGGCGATCACGTGGGCGAAACCGTGACCGTGGCCCAGCAAACCGGCGCCCCGGTAGTGGCCATCCACGAACTCAGCGTCATCCTGGCCCGGCAGGGGGTCCCCCAGGTCATCGGCATGAACAAGGGCGGGACCCTGAAGGTGGCCGGGTGCAAGGTCACCATGACCCAGGCGGTGCACTCCTCGGCGGTGGATGAGGGCGGCGAGCTCATCGCTGCCGGCGACCCGGCCGGCTTCGTGGTGGAGTTCGCAAACGGCTTCGTGGCCTACCACGCCGGCGACACCGCGGCCTTCCGGGACATGGAACTCATCCGGGAGCTCTATCATCCGGAGCTGGCCATGCTCCCCATCGGCAGCCATTACGTCATGAGCCCGGCCGAGGCGGCCCTGGCCTGCCGGATGCTCAAACCCCGCTGGGTCATCCCCATGCATTACGGCACCTTCCCGGTGCTCACCGGTACTCCCGAGGAGTTGATCCAGCGACTTCAGGGGGAGCCGGACATCACGGTTATTCCCCTGAAACCGGGGGAGACGGTGGAGTAGTGCGTAGGGCGCGTTCTAGGCGCCATTTCGGTGCGTAAAACGCACCCTACATTGGTAAGGCAATTTATTTTCTCCGTGCGTTGAGATTGCTTTTTCCGAAGTTGCCTGATCAACCGAAAACCGAAAACTGAAAACCGCAAACCGGAGGAAAGATTGCGCCGTAAGAAGGCCTGGCAGGTATACCCGGAGCAGCCGGAGTTGGTGGCCGCGGTCATGGCCCGCCACAACCTCCCCCGGCTGGTGGCCCGGATTCTGTTGAACCGGGGACTCGCCGCCGATCGCGACATCCTGGCCTTTCTGGACCCCTCCCTGGAGCGCCTCAATCCCCCCTTCGAACTGCCGGACCTGGAAGTCGCCGCCGCCCGCCTGGGCCGGGCGGTGCGCCAGGGGGAGCCGGTGGCCGTCTATGGCGACTACGACGCCGACGGCATTACCGCCACCGCGGTGCTGCACCAGTTCCTGCGGGAGCTGGGCCTCAATTGCATCCCTTACATCCCCGACCGGCTGACCCAGGGTTACGGCCTCAAGATCGAGGCTCTTAAAGAGCTGGCGCCTAAGACCCGGCTCGTGGTCACGGTGGACTGCGGCATCAGTGACGCGGCCGAGGTTGCCTGGGCAAAGGCTGCGGGCCTGGAGGTGATCATCACCGATCACCACGAGATTCCCCCGGAGCTGCCCGACGCCCTGGCCGTGGTCAACCCCAAGCGGGTCGGCCACGCCTACCCCTTCGGCGAGCTGGCCGGGGTGGGAGTGGCCTTGCTCCTGGCCCTGGGGGTGCGGGCGGATCTGAGGGCCGAAGGCTGGTTCAAGCAGCGCCCGGAGCCCAATCTCAGGTCGTACCTGGACCTGGTAGCCCTGGGCACCGCCGCCGACGTGGTGCCGCTGGTGGGGGAAAACCGCATCCTGGTAAGCCAGGGGCTCAAGGTCCTGGAGGAGAGCCGCCGCCCCGGAATCATCGCCCTGAAGGAAGTCACCCAGTTGGAAGGTAAGCCCATTTCCTATCAGAACGTGGTCTTCCAACTGGCGCCCCGCCTCAATGCCGCCGGCCGTATGGGGCAGGCCCGGTGCGCCCTGGAACTGCTGCTGAGCGACGACCTGGCCCAGGCCCGGGTTCAGGCCCGGTATCTGCACAATCTCAACCGCCAGCGCCAGGCCCTGGAAGGCGAAGTCCTGAAGCAGGCCGAGTCGATGATCCGCCGGCGCTCTCTGGCGGCGCGGCCGGTGCTGGTCCTGGCCGGGGAGGGCTGGCACCCCGGGGTGATCGGCATCGTGGCGGCCCGGCTGGCAGACGTTTATCACCGGCCCGTGGCTATGGTGAGCCTGAAAAACGGCCGGGGCCGGGGCTCGGCCCGGTCCGTGGAAGGCTTTCACCTGTTCAAGGGCCTTACCTATTGCCGCCAGGTGCTCCACAAATACGGCGGGCATGC
This sequence comes from Pseudomonadota bacterium, assembly GCA_018897875.1. Classification (GTDB taxonomy): domain Bacteria; phylum Desulfobacterota; class Desulfobaccia; order Desulfobaccales; family 0-14-0-80-60-11; genus 0-14-0-80-60-11. Next base: position 6,866 of record JAHIKF010000282.1, read on the forward strand.
GGCCGCGGCGGGCTTCGAGATGGCCGCGGACCAGGTGGAGCCCCTACAAGACCTTCTGGAGCAGGCCTTCCAGGAGCAGGTGGGCCTAGAGCCGCCCCGGCCCAGCCTCAAAGTCGACGCCCAGATTGAGTTGGCCGACCTGGACCGCGCCTTTAACCGGCACCTGGAGACCCTGAGGCCGTTTGGCCCCGGCAACCCGGCCCCGGTGATCGTCTGCCTGGGGGTGCAATGCCTGGGCTCCCGGGTGATCAACCAGCGGCATTTGAAGGTGAAACTGGCCCAGGGCGGCGGCAACGTCCTGGAGGCCATCGCCTTTAATATGGCCGCCCACCACCCCCTGGAGGGCACCCTGGACGTGGCCCTGGGCGCCAGGATATCACATTACCAGGGACGATCCTCCCTGGACCTCCGCCTGCTGGACTGGGGCCGCCCCTGAAAAAGGTACCCCCTCCCCTGCCCTCTTATGGGTTTTGGGTTTTAGGTTCTGGGTTCTGGGTAAAAATAAACTAAGACCAAACTGCGATCATCCAGGTAATTTATCTTCTGTAGGGGCGGACCCATGTGTCCGCCCTCAAGTTGGGCGCACACGCGGGTGCGCCCCTACAGGCCGTGAGCTTTTCTTACTTTTATGAGCGTAACCTGGTATTAGAAGCGCTGGCACAGGCTGGAAAGCCTGGGCCCGCTTTTGGCTTGCGGCTTGGTATAATCCGCTTGATCTTGAGGACGAGCGACCCGCAGGGACGTTCCCACCGGCTACCAGGGCCCCCCACCTTCCATTTCCGCCAGCAGGCGCCGGTCCTCTTGCCGGTCCTAATCCTGGTCCTGGGGTTTCACAGCCGCGCGGCTCGATTTCAGCACCTGTGTCAATTCCTGGCGCGCCAGGTCGGGGTGATGCAGGCGCTGCAGCGTCCGGGCCAGGTATAGGTGGTTGGTGCTGGTGGCCGGGGCCAGCCGCACCGCCGCCGGGAGGTGTTGCCGGGATTTGGCGAGGTCGCCCACGGACAGGGGCCAGCCCGGGGCCTCGTAATAGATGCGCCCCAGCACCCGGTGGGCCCCGGCCTGATCAAAGGCTGCATCCAGGGCGACGGCGCGTTGGAGCTCCTCCAGGATGCGGGGCAGGAGCCGGTGTCCCAGGAGCTTGCTGCCCACGTCGGCCTGGCCGCACAGGTTCAGAGCCAGCCAGTAGTGGCCCTCGACCCGGTTGGGCTCCTCCCGGATCAGGGTCTCGACGTAGGACTGCCCCTGCTGGTAGTATCCCTGCCTTGCGAAGCGGGGGCCAATTGGCCCAGAACGAAGCAGGTACGGCCCAGGCGCGCCAGGACCAAGGCCCGGGGCGCCCCAGCCATCGACAGCAGCCCTTCATAGAGGCTCAGGGCCCTGGCGGCCTGGGTCATAGACAACGCCGGGCTGGTAAGGAGCGCCTCGGCTTCGGCCAGCGATCCTGTGGCAGCGCCGAGCCCGGCGCTGGCGCTCAGGAGGCTAAAGGCGATGCACCCCAGGATCGTTAAGGCGCAGGCACGTTGCATTTTTCGTCCCTGGAGGAAATATCGCGGCCGGTTCAAGGCCATAGTGTTATGTTCCGCAAATTAGAAGATAAATAATTTACCTTGATTTCCCGAAGCCCTTTCTTAAAGTCCCCCTTGGTAAAGGGGGATTTAGGGGGATTATTAGCCACTTATTTAATCCCCCCTGACCCCCCTTTAGTAAAGGGGGGGAGAGAAAACCTAGATTATAACGCCATATAATTTCATCATATAATTTCTGGAACACGATACTATAGCGTTTGCCATAAATTCCTTCCAGTTGGCGGTTCTTAAATCCCCCTAAATCCCCCTTTTTCAAAGGGGGACTTTAATAGCTATTCCTTATAGTTCCCCCCTTTTTTAAAGGGGGGTTAGGGGGGATTAGAATGATGCCGCTATCGGAAAATACTTTTGGCATTCGCTATAA
>JAHIKF010000283.1 GCA_018897875.1 Pseudomonadota bacterium
AAGATCACTTCCCCCTCACCCTGACCCTCTCCCCCATTGGGGGAGAGGGGAAAAGATGGGACCGATTTGAGGCTCTGCTTAGACAAGTTTAAAGTTCAAGGTTCAAGGTTCGGTTAATTAAAGAATACGTACCGCGCACCATGATAAAAAGCCCGCCACTTTTCATGCTTTATGGGTGGGCCCAAGGCCCATGAATGACTGCCATCATCAAAAACCCGGCGACCTAACCTACCCCCTCTCCCCCCGCTTCGGGGGGAGAGGGTTGGGGTGAGGGGGGCGATATTGACGTGAGCGTATTTATGCAATCCTGTCCTCAGGCGTTGGCCTGCCCTGGGCTGCATCGGTGCGGCTGCGGCTCATTTTACCCTTTTTGTGCCAATGAGGTATAATCAAATATTGAGGTGGCGGCAAAGTTGGCGTTGTGCCGGGACCCCGGCTGGCAAAGCGGGGTTTCGGGACCCCTTTTCTTCAACGGAAGGCGATGAACCGGCAATCCTTCTTCACTTTCCAAACCCTGGTTTTCGGCCTGGTGGCCGCGGCCCTCACCACGGTGTACATTACCCAGCCGGTGCTGCCTGTTCTCCAGCAGGAGTTCGGGGTCAGCCCGTCCCAGGCCTCTTACACCGTATCCGCGGTGATCCTGGGCATCGCCCTGGCCAACCTGCCGTTCGGCATGCTGGCGGACCGCTTCCCGGTGCAACGTCTCATCCTGGTGGGCGGCGCGGTGGTGGCGGCCTGCGGTTTTTTTTGCGCCGCCACCTCCAGCCTCGGCCTCCTGGTGGGGGCCAGGTTCGTACAGGGGTTGTTTGTGCCCGCCTTGACTACCTGCCTGGCAGCTTACCTGTCCACGAATTTGCCCCTGGAGCGCTTGAATGTGGCCATGGGGTCTTATGTCTCGGCCACGGTGGCCGGCGGTTTAGGCGGACGCCTGCTGGGAGGCTTTATTCACCCGCCGCTGCACTGGCGCTACGCCTTCATCACCGCCTCCCTGCTGGTGGTGGCGGCCACTCTGGCCGCGGTGCGGTGGCTGCCGGCCGGGAAACTCGCCGAAAAACGCCTACCGGAGGCCGACGGTTTCCTGGCGCTCGTGGCTCAACCGGGGTTACGCCGTGCCTTTCAAGTGGCCTTCGGGGGATTTTTTGTCTTTTCCTCGATTTTCAATTACCTGCCGTTTTATCTCCATCGGCCGCCGTTCAACGCGTCCACCCAGTTCATCACGCTCTTGTATCTGACCTATATCGTCGGCATTTTCATCGGCCCCGTGGCGGGCCAGCTCAGCAACCGCATCGGCAACGGCAGCACCATGGTGCTGGGGTCCCTGGTCTTTGCCCTGGCCATTGCCCTGACGCTGATCAAATCGATCTTCGCCATCGTGCTCGCCCTGGTGCTGGTCTGCGCCGGTTTCTTCTCCATTCATGCCGCGGCCGCGGGCTCCCTCAACCGCAACCTGACCGGGAGCCGCGGCCGGGCCAACTCCCTGTACGTCCTGGCTTACTACCTGGGAGGGGCCGCGGGCATCACCCTGAGCGGCTATGCCTACGGGCAGGCGGGCTGGCCCGGGGTGGCCGCCCTGGGCCTCATGATGCTGACGGTACCCCTGTTTACGGGTTTGCGGGAGATGCGGCAGCCGGGGGCGCCGGAACCGCCCCGGGAAAAGTTGAGATCCGGCGTCAGATAAGCGATAATAAAAGGGATTGTCTAGCTGGGAACCGCGCACCGGAGTCGAACGCCGGTGATTTTATCAAAATGATAATCTTATGCTTAACATTCAGAGATCGATGCAGTCTATATTAATGAAAGCCGGAATCAAGACCCCATGACCGATGCTCAGCTTGTATCCCGGTCCCAGGCAGGAGATCTTCCGGCCTTCGAAGAACTGGTGCAGAAGTACCAACGGGAGGTTTACGGCCTGGCATGCCGCATGGTATCCGATGTGGAGGAGGCTAAGGATTTGGCCCAGCAGGCCTTTCTCCAGGCTTTTGTCCACATCCGGAGTTTTCGCCAGGACGCGCAGTTTCGCACCTGGTTGTTTCGGATTGCTATCAATCAGTGCTACAATTTTTTGAAAAGCCGCAGAAAATTTGGCGATCCGATTGACTGTGACGAATTGAATCTGGCGGGGGCTGAACCCTCTCCGGAGGCCGACCTGTTAGCCCAGGACCAGCGCCGGCGTCTCTATGAGGCCTTGGAACGGCTCCCCGCCAAGCAACGGGCGGTGATCACCCTGAAGGTGGAACAGGGCCTGTCTTATCAGGAGATCAGCCAGGTCCTGGGCGGGACCGCCGGCGCCGCCCGGGTTAATTACTGCCAGGCGTTAAAGACCCTGAAGAAACATATACAGACCGAGGACGACCATGAAGTGGCAATGCGCTCTTCTAAAACGGTGGCTGCCAGAGTACCCCGACGGTGACCTCCCCGCGTGGGGGAAGAGCTGGCTTGGCTCCCATGTGCCAGGATGTTCCGCCTGCCGTCAGGAACTGGCGGAACTCAGGCAGGTAATCGCCGCGATTGAGGCGACTCCGGTGGCAGAACCGGCGCCGGAATTTTGGGGCGAATTTTCCCGGGATTTGCACCTGAAGCTGGTCCAGGCGGCCCAGGAGGGCCAGGCTGCACCCGAAGCAACCAGCTCCCGGTGGTTTCGGCTGCCCTATCTCCTGGGGGCGCCGGCCATGGCAGTGCTCCTGCTCTATGTGGCGGTGCAGTTTACGGGGCCCGGCGCTCCCATTCAGGAACAAGCCGTGGTAATGCACCTGCCGGCCCCTCCCCCGGCGCAGGACCAGGCCCTGGTTAAGCGGGAGTCCGCGGCCAAGAGGGCTGCCGTTTCCCGGAAGGCGCCGGCGCCGGCGGCCGAAGTCGCCGCCGCACCCGCCCTGCCCATGGAACCGATGGAACAAATTGTCACGGTGGCTCTGGAGGATGGGGCGCCCCTGCCGGTGGAGGAAGTAGATCTTTCCAGCTGGGACCTGGATGCGGAACTGGCGGGAATGACCGACCAGGAAAAGCATGTATTTCTCAACAAAATGCATCAACGTAAGAAGGATGGGTCATGCGTCGAAGGATTCTCTTTTTGTTCCTGGGGTTAACCCTGGCGGGAGCGAGCCTGGCCTGGGGGGAGACGCGTCATGGATTTGGCGGCGGCGGCTTTCAGGACCGGTTCCTGGAAGTCAAGCGGACCCAGTTGGGCCCGGCGCTGGGAGTAAACCAGCAGACCGTGGACCAACTGCTGGCCATCGATGCGCGGTATAAGCCGTTGCGGCACCAGCTGGTTACGGGGATGAAAAGCGATATGCACCGCCTGCAGCAGCTCATGAGCCAGCCCTCGCCGCCGGAGCAGGAAATTAAGCCTCTTCTGGCCGACATGAAGCGCAAACGGCTGGAGATGCTCAAGCTGCAACAGCGCAAGGATGATGAAGAGACGGCCCTGCTCACGCCCATGCAGCAGGCCCGCTATCTCATGTACCTCATGTCCCTGATCAAGGAAGCCCGGAGCATCAAGAGAGGTGCAGGCGCCCCCGGCGGCCACAGCCGGCCCGGGGTCGTGGGTGGCCCCGGAGGGTTGGGTGCGCCTGCGGGGATGCCGGTGCCAACCCTGCGGCCTTCCGAGATCCCGGTTTCCCGTCCGCCGCGGTAAGGCCGTTTTCTGTTTTCTGTTAAAATGATATTTAATATCAATAAGTTAACTATCGAGTTTGTTGCATTTGAATAAAACCTTGGTGTAAGACCGGACCAGGAGCCGGCGCTGCGTCGCCGCCTCATTAAAGAAAATTCTCCACAACCGGCCAGTAACCCCGAGGTAATCCGGGTCTGAGGCCGGTTTTTTTATCTCCCTACTTGCCAAATCCTCATGAAGCGATTTACAATAAACGGGCCGCCGGAGTGGTGGAATTGGTAGACGCAGGGGACTCAAAATCCCCCGGGTGAAAGCCTGTGCCGGTTCGAGTCCGGCCTCCGGCACCATAATGATTTCAATGTCTTACATAGGGCCCAGGCCGGAAGGTTTGGGTCCTTGATCGTTTTTAGGTGAGACTTTATAGCGTTTGCCAAAAGTTCCTTCTCATGGATGATTCTTAAATCCCCCTAAATCCCCCTTTTTCAAAGGGGGACTTTCAAAGGAATTCCGCTAAGTTCCCCCCTTTGGAAAAGGGGGGGTAGGGGGGATTTAGATTCTTGGAGAATGTGCCATAGCGGAAAAAACTTTTGGCAATAGCTATAGGTGGGACTTTAGGTGGGAATTGGGCCGCCTCTCCCGCAGCCTAAGGTCGTGAGGCCATGAAAAAAGCCGAGGGGACGCCAGGCCGATGACTTATGGCCGCCTGCCTGAACCTCCCCTCGGCGTGAATCCTTAGAACCCGCGGCCTCGCAGGTAGTTTACACCCTTCAGGTGCCCCCAAAGCCGATGCTGACCTTCTCTCCCTCCACCAGAACCGGCACCTTGCGGTTGCCTGGGGTGAGCCGCAGCATCTCGGCCATGGCCTGGGCGTCTTCTTTGACATTCCGAAAAATGACCGTCAACCCCTCGTTAGTCTTGGCCTCCCGGGCCCGCTGGGTAAAAGGTCAAGTCCGCTTGCCGAAGATGGTGATCTCCCTGGTCATTGTCCACCTCCTCCCGGGGTTTCCAGGTAATAGACCTTGACGTAGAGGAAATCCACCAGATTGAGGATGATCAGAGGATTTTCGGACACGGTGAATTGCACCCCCTCAAACCGGGGACTCACCTTGGCCCGCACGTGCTGCATCACCTGGTCGGCGACCTGGGGATTGGTTGGGCAGGCGAGTTTCAGAAAGTTCTGGAATACCGCCGCGTCTTTTAGCGCCACGCTTTTGGTCTGCTCGCGCAGCTTCACCCGCAAGGGCTTCAGGGCATCGTCAAAGAAATCGCCGATGTCCTCGTATTTGCCCTTGATCTTGGCGAAACTCCACTGGCGCAGACCCCGGTATTTGGTGGCATCCTCACCGGTGAGATTTTCGGTAGACAACATGATGATGTCGATATTGGGGGTATTGGGGACATTGGCCGGCAGATAGGCGATCTTCACCACCAACTCCGGATACTTGTGGTTGTTGAGCATAAAATCGCGGCTTAAGCGCCGTCCCGGGCGGTCATACCGGTTGGACTCGGACACGACCCAGCCTTCGGTCTCCAGGCCTTGCAGCAGTTGGGCGGCCTTGGGCATCAGGCGGCGCAGTTCGGCGAAGCTGCCGGGGGCCACGTTACCTTTGGGCTCCTGGTAGCCGCCCTCATCCTCCCCGGGTGGAGAAGGATCGGGCATCGTCTCCGTCTCCGGGAGTTCCTCCCGAGGCGTCGCCGTGGGAACGGGCTCCGGCTCCGTGGACGGCACGACCCTGGCCTGGACCGGGCGGGCCTTGGGATCGGCCTTTAATCCCAACATGAACATGGTCTGCCCGCCGGCGCCGGGCCGGTTCATCTTCCAGTAGGTAAAGGGCTTTTCAGGGAAAAGGTCCAGGATGATGCGCACCCCGCCCCCGGGGGCGGCGGTTTCGGTGAGCACCTGCTGCACCAGCAGTTCATCACCCTCCAGGTGTCTGGGAAGATGCCCGGCCCGGGCCCCGGGAAAATCCACCACCAGTTGCGGTTTACCCGACACCTCCCGGGAGCTCACCCGGGGTATTGCAGCCTGGGACAGAATCACGGTGAGGAGGGTGTCCTCCGCCACCTTGCTCAACCCCAGGCGGCGAACTTCCACGGCGCCGGCCCCCCAGGCGTGATGGGACAGGCAGAACAGCAACAGCAGCAGCCACGCCAGGCTTCGGCCCGGTTTAGCGGCCCAGGCCTGTATACCGATAATGCCGTTAGCCGCCATCTTTAACCCGCTTGAAGGCCACACAGGAACCGGGCGGACAACCGGGGTGCCAATCACCGGTCATGTCAGCCGACAACATGTTTCCACCCTCGGTGGGGGTGACGACGAGGATGGCGCCCGGTTTAGTGTAAATAAAAATCTTGCCGTCATTCACCATCCAGGTGAACTCAACGGTTTTTCCCGCCAGCACCCAGGTTCCCTTGCCATCCTCCTGGAGGTCGAGAGCAACGTAATCTTTACCCGCGAAGGGCTCCACTGATTTATACGTCCCGGCAAACTGGGAGCGAGACTCCCCACAACCTCCCAGGACCAGCCCCACCATGATCAGACCCAGGACCGCGGTCACCTTCAGAGAATTTTTCTTCATATCTTTCTATCCCGCAAGATGAACCCTCCCCGATCCAGCACCATAAACCGATCGTAGAGGAAAATTTGGATGCACATGATCAACATGCCAGTATTTTTCATAACTTTCCACCAGTTCACCGGTTCGCCCACTTCGCCGACACAGCCGCAGTTAATGGGCATGTTATGCAAAATGGCGTTGACCAGTCCCACAATAAAGATGACGTTCATGGCGGCGATTAGCGTGGCCGCAGCCCGGGTGCGGATGCCCAGGAGGAGGAACAACCCCACGACCAGTTCCCCCCACGGCAGGGCGAGAGACCACAGGTTCACTCCCCAGGCTGGGGTCAGGTTGTAATCCACCACGTTCAAGGCAAAGACCGCGGGCCGCATGATTTTGCTCAAGGCGAACGATATAAAGATCGCCGCCAGCAGCACCCGGCAAAACACCGACAGGTAAGGACTTCGCCGGATGCGAGGAATTAACATAAACAAAAAGATGCTCAACGGCAGCCATTCCAGGAAGCCTGCGAACCCCAGGGGGAGGCTGCCAGGTGCGCCGGCCTTTTTCTCTTGTAAGGGAAAGACCTTGGGCCAAGCGGCGTAATCTTTGAGCACCACCACGTTTTTCACACCCTTGTGCTTCAGCATGCGGGCCAGATCGATGTCCATGCGCCGGCTGAAAGTCCCGCCGTAAACCACGAGGGTCTTGTCCTTGCCCTCCTGCTCCACCATGAACTGGAACATGGGGTACATCAGATCGAATAAGATCACCGGCAAGTTGGTGGCGTCTTTGATGTGTTGCTGACTGAAAAAGGCGCTTTTCCTGGCATCAACGAAGATGGCCTGCTTCTTCTGGTACATCTCCTCCGCCTGGTTAAGCGCAATTTCGGGAATAAGGTTTTTGTCCCCCCAACCGTGGATCAGGGGAATCCGGTTGTCGTTATAGATGTTGACGACCAGGGAGAGAACCAGGCTCAACCCCAGCATGAGGACATAATCGAACCAGGAGAGCTGCCGCAGTTTGACCTGGTGCACCACCTCGGTTTCCAGGCGCTGGTCCCCGGCCACCAGCCAGCTGGCCAACTGCTGGATGATATGCCGGGCCAGCTGCGGATTCTGATCCAAGAGGCGGTCGAATTCCTCCTTGGAGACCTTGATGAGGGTGGCATCCTCCAACGCCTCCACCGAGGCGGAGCGGGGCTGCCCGGTGACCAGGGCCACCTCCCCAAAGTAGGCCCCGGCATTCAACTCGGTCAAATTAGTTTGGATCCGGTCGACGGTCTCCCGGAAAACCCGGACCCGGCCGGATTGAATAACGTAGAAAAATTCCGGGTCCTCCCCCTGGTTGACGATGCGCGCCCCCGCGGGCACGCTCACCTCTTGTCCCAACTGGCAGAGTTTTAACCCCTCGGTTACTGCTGCCCCTGTGGGTTTCTCCGTTGCCTCCATGCCGTCATTCCTATGGGCTGAGAATTATGGTTGCCGGGCCAACTTGCGAACACGGACGCCCAATACCTCTTTCACCTGTCTTATTACCACAAGATACCGTAAATGTGAACTCCACCGGCTCTCCCCGGCAGCAAATAATTTTTACCGTATCTTTGCGGCTAAGTCCCCGGGGTGGCTGCTTTTCCTGCAGAGAGAGACCCGGAGGGTACGCCAGATCCAGTGAATTTCTCAATTTGAGAATTTTTTATCATGGTTCCGGGGCATCCTCTCATGGAGAGAAGTTCGCTCCCTGATCCCGGGGGAGGGATTGGGGGCATAGATTTTTATATAATCATTTCATATAGTTAAAAACCTATTATTTTTAGCGTTTTTGGCAAGCCAATTGCACCTATAGGTTGAGTGACTGATTTTGTCATAACGTGAGGAACTGAATATATGCGCACCATAACCTCTGCCTTTCCCTGGAAACAGGTGAAATGGCGCTCCAAAGAGGAACAACGGATACAAACCCTGGACCTGGCCCTCAAAATCCTGGTCCCGTTAATCTTGTCGGCTTGTCTGGTAATATCCTTGAAGGTGGGCTCTTTCGACGGCTACCTGCGGCTGTTGAGCCGCCATAGTTTCGGGTCGCCCCTAATGGCCCTGGGGGCCGCCTTCACCCTGGCTTACCTGGCCTTCCAGCTGGTGCGCACCGTGCTGTGGCTGCGCTATAAATCCTTTGCCCTACCCCCGGGGCCGCTGCCTCGGGTCACCGTTATCATCCCGGCTTACAACGAAGGCGCCATGGTGGAGAAGTCCATCTATGCCGCGGTCGCCTCGGACTACCCGGCCGACCGGCTGGAGATCATCTGCATCGACGACGGCTCCAAAGACGACACCTGGACCTACATTGACCGGGCCCGCCGGCGCTACCCCAAGCTGATCAAGGCCATCCGCTTCACCAAGAACCGGGGCAAGAAAGAGGGCCTCTACGCCGGCTTCACCCGGGGCAAGGGCGAGTACTTCGTCACCATCGACTCGGACAGCGTCATCACGCCTGATACCGTCAAGCAGGTCATCGCCCCCATGCTCAACGATCCTCAGATCGGCGCGGTGGCCGGCAACGTCAAGGTCTACAACCGGAGCCGCAGTGTCATGGCCCGGATGCTGGCGGTGCGCTTCGTCCTGGCCTTCGATTTCCTCCGGGCCTCACAAAGCATGTACGGCTGCGTCACCTGCACCCCCGGGGCCCTGTCGGCTTACCGGGCCGTAGCCCTTAAACCCATCCTGAAGCAATGGCGCACCCAGACCTTCATGGGCCTGCCCGCTAATATCGGCGAAGACCGGGCCTTGACCAACTTTGTCCTGCGCCAGGGCTACCACACCTCTTACCAGCGCAGCGCCCTGGTCCACACCATGGTGCCCGAAACCTACAAGGGCCTGTGCCGCATGTACCTGCGCTGGGACCGCAGCAATTTCCGGGAAAACTGGGTCCAGCTCAAGTTCATCCTGAGCAAGTACCGGACCAAACACCGGCTGCTCCCCATCCTTGACTTTTTCATGACCCAGATCGAGTTCCCCCTGACCTACCTTTTCCTGGGGATGCTGCTCATCTCCTTCTGGCTCTATCCCATCGTCATGGTGAAGTTCTTGGCCGGGCTGGGGGTCTTCACCCTGGTGTGGATGTACTACTACATCCACCAGGAACGGGACATGGACTTTATCTACGGGATCATCTACTCCTACTTCGCCTTCTTCGCCCTCCACTGGGTGCAGCCCTACGCCTTCATCACCGTCAGAAACGACCGCTGGCTAACGCGCTGAGGCGCGATAATATAGAGAAAGGATCAGGGAGGGGCAGAGCTTCGGCGTTGTTCCTCCCTGGCTTTTTACAGCTATCAGCTTTCAGCAAAAACCTGGGAGAACGGTAAACGAGCGCCCGTTCGCCGCCTCAAGATTTTTACCCCTTTTCGCCTTTTCGCCTTTTCGACTATTTCCTTCTCGTTCCCAAGCTCCTGCTTGGGAACGCATAAATTTATGCAGGAGAATTTTATTCCCCCAACCCTTTTCGCCTTTTTCCCCTTTCCCCTTTTCCCCCCTTTTTAAAACCTGCCCCCCAACCCCCCGGCGTAGCCGGTAAGTTCGGCGTAGCCAAGACCTTTGACCGGGGCGCCGTTTTTAACCCCCTCGATCTT
>JAHIKF010000284.1 GCA_018897875.1 Pseudomonadota bacterium
CCCAACCGCATCGGCCAGGGCATAGAGTTCGATTACTGCTGCGTGCATGCCGCGTTCGCCATTCGGGATGAGGGCCTTGAGTCCATCATGGTCAACTGCAACCCGGAAACCGTGTCCACGGACTACGACACCTCGGACAAGCTCTATTTCGAGCCCTTGACGGTGGAAGACGTCTTGAGCATCTATGCCAAGGAGAAGCCCGAAGGAGTGATCGTCCAGTTCGGGGGGCAGACGCCCCTCAACCTTGCCAATGAACTGGCCGCGGCCGGAGTCAAAATCCTCGGCACCACCCCGGATATCATCGACCTGGCGGAAGACCGGGACCGTTTCCGTCAGATGATGCGCCAGCTGGGGATCCCCCAGCCGGAGTCGGGCATGGCCTCTAACCTGGCGGAAGCCCTGGCGGTGGCGGCCAAGGTTGGTTATCCCCTCATGGTCAGGCCCTCGTATGTCTTGGGCGGCCGGGCCATGGAAGTGATCCATGACGAAGCCATGCTCCGGCACTATGTAGCCGCGGCCATTGAGGTGAGCCCGGAGCGTCCCCTGCTCATTGACAAGTTTCTGGAAAACGCCATCGAAGCGGAGGCCGACGCCATTGCCGACGGCACCGACGCCTTTGTCCCGGCCGTCATGGAGCACATCGAGTTGGCCGGCATCCATTCCGGGGACTCGGCCTGCGTCATCCCCCCCATCAGCATCCCGGCCAAGCACCTGGACACCATCTATGAATACACCCGCAGAATCGCCATGGCCCTTAAGGTCGTGGGTCTGATGAACATTCAGTATGCCATCGCTCAGGATACCGTCTATATCCTCGAAGCCAATCCCCGGGCTTCCCGTACCGTGCCGTTGGTTTCCAAGGTCTGCAATATCCCCATGGCCCGCCTGGCCACCCAGATCATGTTGGGAAAAAAATTGGCCGACCTGAACCTGCAGCCCAGGTCCATCCCCCATTTCGGGGTCAAAGAGGCGGTTTTCCCCTTCAACATGTTTCCGGAGGTGGACCCGCTCCTGGGCCCGGAGATGCGCTCCACCGGCGAAGTCCTGGGAATGGCCGACTCGTTCGGCATGGCCTTTTATAAGGCCCAGGACGCGGCCAAACAGACCCTGCCCAGTGAGGGCGCCGTGTTGATCACCGTGTCCGAAAACGACCGGCCCGGCGTCCTGGAGGTGGCCCGGCAATTTGCCCACCTGGGGTTCAAAATCAAGGCCACCCAGGGGACGCATAAGTTTCTGACGGAACAGGGGATCGAATCAGAGCGTATTTCCAAGCTGCATGAGGACCGGCCCCACATCGTGGATGCTATCAAGAGCCAGGAAATCAACCTGATCGTCAACACCCCCAGCGGCAAATTGAGCAAGTATGACGACTCTTATATCCGCAAGGCCGCGATCAACTATAAGATTCCCTATATCACCACCCTGGCCGGGGCGCTGGCGGCAGCCCGGGGCATCGGGGAAATTCGCCGGGGCCGCAGCCAGGTCCGGTCCCTGCAGAGCTATCATGCCGGCATCAAGTAACCGAAAAACTCCAGACTGCGGTTCTACGGGGAATCCGGAATAAACCATGAAAGACTCGATACAGGACAACTGCGGAATTTTCGCCCTCTACTCCAATGCCCCATGTACTTACGAGATCTTCCAAGGCATTGATTTCTTGCAGCACCGCGGCCAGGAGTACTGCGGCATCGCCACCTTTAACGGCCAGGTCAACCAGATCACCCACCATGGCAAGGTCTTAAACAGCTTCACCGATCAAGATTTGGAGAACCTGCCGGGGACCTGGGGCATCGGCCACGTGAGCCTGAAGGAGCGCCAACCGGTAAAATGGCAGTCTCTCCAGGGTGAGATCGCTGTGGCCTTTAGCGGCAATATCATCAATGACCAGGAATTAATCCGGGAGATGATGAACCGCGGTATGGCCTTCTGGCGCGGCTACAATGTCGAACTCATCTCCAAGATTTTTCTGGAACAGCCGGATCCGGTGGCCGGCTTCACCGCCCTGGCCGAGAAGATCAAGGGCGCTTACTCCCTGGTGATTCTCACCCGGGACGGTATTTATGCCACCCGGGATGTCTACGGCTTTCGGCCGCTGATCCTGGGGCAGGGGCAGAGCAAGTATGCCGTCAGTTCCGAATCCCGGGCCCTGCAGAATCTGGAGTTGACGGTGGTGCGGGATGTCCGCCCCGGCGAGATTGTGCTCATCAATTCCCAGGGGTTCACCACCCTGGGGCAGCTCCATTCCCCCCGCCGGGCCCACTGCGCCTTTGAATGGGCTTATACGGCCAGCATCGATTCGGTGATGGAAAACCTCTGGGTCATGGAAGCCCGGAACAATTTAGGGGCCCGGCTGGCCCAGAGGGATCAGGATGAGGGCGGCCTAAACGCCGACCTGGTGGCCCCGGTGCCCATGTCCGGCATCGGCCACGCCATCGGTTACCATATGCGCTCCCACCTAAATTTCCAGGAGGTTTTCTTATACAACCGCTATGCCGACCGCAGCTACACGCAATCCAATCAGGTAGCCCGGGAAGCCATGGCCAAGCGCAAGCTTTCCGTACTCCATCACGCCGTCAAAGATCAGCGCATTGTCCTGTGCGATGACTCCATCGTGCGGGGAACGCAGATTCTCAATAAAGTGATGGACCTGAAGCGAGCCGGCGCCCGGGAGGTGCACGTGCGGGTCGCTTGTCCCCCGCTCATGTACCCCTGCGATTTCGGCATTTCCACCCGGACCTACGAGGAACTGATGGCCCGCAAATATCAGTTTCGCGGCGACATCATCTCGGTCGAAGAGTTGCGGGCTTTGGAACACTGGGTGGCAGGTCAGATCGGGGCCGATTCGGTCAAATACAACAGCCTGGAAGCCTTTGTGGATGCTCTGGGGATTCCCCAAGCCAATCTCTGTCTCAAGTGCTGGGACGGTATTCGTCCCACCGAAACGTGAAAGGGCGGAATCCGGGTAACCGAAAAGGTCAGAAAATCTGCCTAGATTAAGACTGACATTTTAGGCCAAGAATTTATGCTGGTCTGAAAAGTCTTTCGTAGGGTGCGTCCTACGCACCATGAGCTTATGGCAGCGGCGGGCACGGAGGCCCGCCCCACCGGACTTTCCATAATTCACGGGTGCGCCGAAGGCCCATAAAGAACCGCTCAATTATAGCGAATGCCAAAAGTATTTTCCGATAGTAGAATCATTCTAATCCCCCCTAACCCCCCTTCAGAAAAGGGGGGAACTATAAGGAATAGCTATTAAAGTCCCCCTTTGGAAAAGGGGGATTTAAGAACCGGCAACTGGAAAGAATTTATGGCAAACACTATAAGTCATCGGCTGGCCCGGGGGCAATCGCAGCCTATGGCGCCAAAGGCCTCGGCTCCTTTCCCCAAATCATTATTGACCCTCAGGCAGTCTCATTTTCGTCCAGGCAGGAGAAGCTGCAGCTCAGGTTGGGGGCGCCGTTTCCGGGGGACGGGCCGGCAGGCGCCGGCTCTTTAGCCAGCGCCCGCCGGCGTAGGGCTCGCCAGGTCAGCCCGGTTGGCTGAGCGGGGCTCAGAATTCCACGGCCTCAGCGCTGATCTGGAGCTGGGCCCCGCCTCCCCGGGCCGGCGGCAGGTTCACCACGCCCGTCACGGTGAGGGGTTTGTCCAGCGCCGTGGAGCTGAGGCTCTGGACCAGCTTCGGATCCGGCAGGTTGCCGAACAGCACCTCGACCATGCCCTGAGGCCCTTTGAGCATGAGAGATTTATGGTGCACCATGACCGGGCCCGGCATGCCCTTGACCTTCACCCGGGTGCCCAGATAGCGGTCTTTGCTGGCCAGGAGTTCGGCCACGGTCAGAGCCGCAAGAGCCGGGGGTTGGCTCGGCACGGCCATGGGCGCTATGGGCGCCGCCGCGGGCGCCGGCTGCTTCAGCAGGTCCAAAATGACCTGCTGCCCGGTCTGCACCTGGTTGAGCTTTTCCTGCATGGCGGTCACTTGCGCCTTGAGCGCCTGAATCTCCTTACGCAGTTCTCCCTCCGCCTGATTCGAAGGGGCGCAGGCGGACAGAGACGCCAGTGCCATGAGCACGACGATGAAGCGGCATACACCCACAGGGAACGGGGGGTACGGAAAGCCGGTAACCGTATGCATAAAGGTAACCTCTGGAGAAATTGGACTTCGGCAGGACCCAGGTCCAGGCCGGCTTACACGGGGCCGGAGGGCCCCCTAGCGGCTTCAGCCCAGTTTAAGGGATAAACACTTCGGGGGCAATGGCTAAATGCGGCCCCGGGCGCCACCCCGGCTCCGCTTAGTCTCCCCACACCAGGTCCTGGCGGATCCAGCCGATCACTTCATTTTCCAGGTAGTAGCCGACCTTGACCCACTCGCCTTTTTCGTCAAAGATTTTGTAGATTTCACCTTTGGATGCCTGCATGACAACGGGCTTCCTCAGGCTGGGACCTTTTCTAATATTGGCTTCCTCCACCAAGATCACCGCGGTTTGCGTCTTGGAGACCAGGGGCTTGTAAACCCAACCAGCCTGGCTCTTCCAATCGATGCAATAGACCCAGTTACTTTGCTGCTTTTCTATCTGAACGGGATAACCCAGGGAAGCCTGGAAAACAACCTCAGAATTTAAATCCGGCTTGGAGCGCACATTTACCAAATCTTTGCGGATGCTCTGCATACTGGAAGCCAACACGGGGCTAACCGATAATACGACCGCTGCCACAGCTAAACAAATAATCTTACGCATGACCTATCCTCCTTAATTATAGCCTATAGGTTAGTTGCCTCCTTCATGGTTTCAATGGATTCTTTCCATCCTGATGGATGAAATGGTGGAGGTTTAATTGATGGTTACGCAATGATAAAGCGACGAGCGGCAGAGGGATGATTACCGCTAAAGCATTCCAGTGGCAGGTGGGGTCTCGTCGTCCCCCCTTACGTTTAGGCTCTTTATTACAGCCTATAGAAAAATGCCGGGGATTGTCAACCCCTGCCAAAAGAAAAAATGCGCCGGAGTAATTTACCTTGGGGTCGAAGCCGGTTACAATGGAGCGACGCGGCGACGTGAAAGGAGAAACGCATATGGCCCGCATCTTGATCACCGGTGGGGCGGGGTTCATCGGCTCCCATCTGGTGGAGTACCTGCTGCGCCAGGATCACGAGATCCTCTGTCTAGATAATTATTTCACCGGTTCCAAGGCCAATCTCCTCCACCTGCGGGACCATCCCCGGCTGGAAATGATCCGCCACGACGTGGTGAACCCCATCATGCTGGAGGTCGATCAGGTCTACCACCTGGCCTGTCCGGCCTCGCCGGTGCACTATCAGTACAACCCGGTGAAGACCATCAAGACCAACGTCTTGGGGACGCTCAATATGTTGGGGCTGGCCAAGCGGGTAAAGGCCCGAATCCTTCTGGCGTCTACGTCGGAGGTCTATGGCGATCCCCAGGTTCACCCACAGCCGGAATGGTATTGGGGGAACGTCAACCCCATCGGGATTCGCAGCTGCTATGATGAAGGCAAGAGGGTAGCGGAAACCCTGATGATGGACTATCACCGCCAGAACGGGGTGGATACCCGCATCGCCCGCATCTTCAACACCTTCGGGCCCCGGATGGCCCTTAACGACGGCCGGGTGATCAGCAACTTCATCGTCCAGGCCCTCACCGGCCAGGACATCACCATTTACGGGGAAGGCCAGCAGACCCGGTCGTTCTCCTACGTATCCGACCTGGTGGAAGGGCTGACCCGGCTGATGAACCGAGACGGCGTGTTTGATCCCGTCAACCTGGGCAACCCGGGGGAGTACACCATCATTGAGTTGGCCGAAAAGGTCCTGGAATTGATCAACACGCCTTCGGCCATCATCCACCGGGAACTGCCGCTGGACGATCCGGGGCGGCGGCGTCCGGACATCACCCGGGCCCGGGAGTTGCTGGACTGGCAGCCCACCGTGCCCCTTGAAGCCGGTTTGAAGGAGACCATTCCCTACTTTGCGGCAAGACTCAAGCAGGAAAATATCCCCGTGGCCGCGAGCCTTAATTTCTAGCCTGATCCTCCTGGCCGGGTGCTCTCTGATGCTGGGCGCCTGCGGGGACGAACACTCCGCCCCGCCCCAAGCAGCCGTAGTGGTGCAGGTCGTTGACGGGGACACCCTGGTGCTGGCAGGCGGCATCAAGGTCCGAGTCCTGGGCATCGATGCCCCGGAGATGGAGAGAGATGGTCACCCGGCGGATTTCCTGGCCCACAAGGCCAAAGCGACTTTGGCCGAACTGACCCTCGACCGCACTGTTTCCCTTTCGTACGACCGGCTGCGCTATGATCACTACGGCCGCCTCCTGGCCTACCTCTGGCTTTCGGACCACACCCTGGTGAACGCCGAACTGGTGCGGCGAGGCCTGGCCCGGGTCTATTTTATTGCCCCCAATTTGCGCTACCAAGACGACCTGTTGACGGCCCAGCAGGAGGCCATCGGGGCCCGGCGGGGCGTCTGGCAGCAACTGTTACAACAGGACGAACCTGACTATCTGGGAAACCGCAATACCTTGCGCCTGCATCGGCCCAAGTGCCCCCTGGCCGCCAAGATGGCCCGGGCCAACCAGGTGCGCTTCACAAAGCTTAAAGATGCCTACCTCCAGGGCTACAGCCCCTGCCGCAGCTGCAAGCCCTAAAGGCTGGTTTTGGGTTTTAGGTTCTGGGTTTTGGGTAGTTTTAATCAAAGGGGCGGGCGTAGGGTGCGCACTGCGCACCATGCTTTTCACAGAACAGCCGAGGGCGCCTGTTCTATATTTTCACCTGAGCGCGATACCCAAAACCTAAAACCCAGAACCCAAAACCCGCCTCTCACATCGCCCCTTCATGGCGGAGCAGCCAGCGCTTGCGGTCCGGGCCCGAACTGTAGCCCCCCAGGCTGCCGTCGGCCGCAATGACCCGGTGGCAGGGGATAATCAAGGGGATGGGGTTAACCGCGTTGGCCTGGCCCACGGCCCGGGATGCCTTGGGGTTGCCCACCCGGCGGGCCAACTCGCCATAGGAGATGGCCTGCCCCCAGGGAATCCGGCGCAGTTCCTGCCACACCCGGAGTTGAAAAGGCGTGGACCGGAGGTCCAGGGTGAGGGAGGCAAAATCGGTGGGGATGCCGCCAAAGTAAACGGATAACTCCCGCTGGACGGCTTCGATAAGCGGCATGAGGTGCGCTGGGAGCGAATCGTCCGACAGCAGCGACACCGGCCCATCCCCGACAAATTCCAGAGCCGCAAGGCCCCGGTCCGTAAAGCCGCACCACAACGGCCCCAGGGGTGTCTCCGGGAGGCAGAAAACCCATTCCTTAGATGGGTTTTTCATCCTTGGCGATCTCATCTTATCCTCCGGGTTGCCGTTCCCCTGCCTGAAGCCCCGGCGAGATGCCGGTACTTTCTCTGAGAACTCATTGCAAAAACCTGTCTTAGGCTGCATAGATGCTCTCTCAACCAGTTAAAGGTTGGGAACGGCGGTTTCAAGTCCCCCTTTCCTAAAGGGGGATTTAGGGGGATTATCAATCGCTTATTTAATCCCCCCTGCCCCCCTTGAGAAAAGGGGGGTGATTCTCTCCCAACTTAAGCTCCCTCGGTCGATTCAAAACAACGCTGAAAATCGGATTTAAAATGACTTCCAGTAAGAGACGCGGGTGGGGGTAAGGGCTCCTTATGGAAAGGCCCTTAGCCCCCTCCCCCAAAAATTACAAGTTCCCGAAATGCCGCTTTAGCCGCCAGCGCCGCCACCATCTTAGCAGGGAATGGGGCGGCGGTTGCGTTTTGGTGTGCTGCCAGGCCGGGTTGAACAGCAGATCCAGCACGTGCAGGGTGGGGTGCCCTGCCTTGGCCAGGCGGGCCCGGCAGGAAGCGCAGTAGGTAACCAGGTCCCGGGTGGCTTCGGACAGCCGGAAGTCGGTCATTTTCTTGGCCATCTCCGGGGCCACCGCGGGCACCATGCCGCCGGAGCCGCAGCAGATGCTGCGTTCCCGGTTGTGGGCCATTTCTTCGCTGCTATGTCCCAGGTCCCTGACCAGGCGGCGCACCGCGGCGTGAATCTGGGGAGCCTGGCGGGCGCCGCAGGGATCCTGGATGTTGAAGGTCCAGGGCGATCCGGCGGGGGCCTCCTCCGGCAGACCCACTTCGTTCAGCACTTCGTAAATGGAACGGGTGTTGACCTCCGGGAGAAATTCCTGAAAAATCTGGTAGCAGTGGGTGCAGGCCACGATGATTTCCGTCGCGCCCAGCTGCGCCAGTTCCCCGGCCACGTCGCGGATGATCCGGAGCATGACGTCGGTCTCGCCCATGAAATAACTGGGAGCACCGCAGCAGTTGAGCATGATACCCGTATCCGGCAGCTGACGGCGCAGGTGGGCGTAAGCCGCCTGCACCACCCCGGTGGCGTGGCCCGCCAGGGAGCAGCCGGGGAAAAAGACCCGGGCCGCCTTGCCGGTGGCGGGGTCCGGGCGGCTCAGGGCAAAGGTCGGGGAAGCACCCCACTTGACGTAGTTCTGGATGCCCTTATGGGGGGGCAACGGCCCTTTGCCGCTGGCTACCAGGGCTTCCCGGGCTGACAGGCAGGGCCGGCCGGCGTGGAGGCCCTGGGGGCAGACCGCCTGACACAGGCCGCAGTAATGGCAGGAGTAGGGAATCAGGGGGTCAGCCAGGCCACGTTCCCCCAGGAGACGGACCAGCCCTTTTTCCGTGCCGGGAAACTTCTGCACATAGTGCTGGAGAAAGGTGCAGTGCTTGACACACTGTGAGCAGGCGCAGCATAGGCAGCGGGCGGCTTCGGCCTGCGCCACGGCGCCGGTGAACCCCAACTCGACTTCGGCGTCCGGCTGATTCGTCCGCGCCGCCAGGCTGAGGTCGGGCAGCGGCTGGCGGGAGGTGATCTCGGCCCCCGAGGTATCCACGATGAGGTTGGTGCCGCGGCTGGTGAGAGGCGGCAACTCCTGGGGCAGCGGCTCCCCTTGGAGGGAGGAGTGGATGGCCAGGGCGGCCCGGCGGCCGGCGGCAAAGGCTTCCACGGCGCTCTGCGGCCCGGTGACCAGGTCGCCGCCGGCAAAGACCCCCGGAATCCGGGTGGCGAGCGTCACCGGGTCCGCCTCTAGCCGGAAGATCGTCGCGGTGTCAAAGGCCAGGCCGGGTCCGAAAAAGCTAAAATCCGCGGTCTGGCCCACCGCCGTAATCACCGTGTCCACCTCCAGGGTAAACTCGGAGCCGGGCACCGGCGTCGGGCACGAGCGGCCGCCGGCGTCGGACTCGCCCAACTGGGTCTTTTGGGCCACCAAGCCCCGCACCCGGCCGTCTCCCAGCAGGCGCACCGGCAGGGTAAGGCAATGGAACTGAACGCCTTCCCGGCGGGCCTCCGAAACCCCCGAGGCCACGGCCGGCATGAGGTCAGCGGTGCGGCGATAGAGGAGGAGCACCTCCTGGGCCCCGGCCCGCCAGGCGGAGCGGGCTGCGTCCACCGCGGCGTTGCCGCCACCGATGACAGCCACCCGGCGGCCCACGGCCGGAGGCGCCCCTGCGTTGACGGCCTTTAAGAAACTGACGCCGTCCATCACCCCGGTCAAGTTTTCCCCGGGAATCTGGAGGCTAAGCCCCTTGTGGGCGCCCAGGGCCAGGAAGACCGCGGCAAAATCCCGGCGCAGATCTTCTAAGTGGACATCCCGGCCCAGGCGGGTGCGAAGCCGGACTTCCGCCCCCAGTTTTTGGACCAGGCTTACCTCCCGCTCCAGCACCTCCCGGGGCAGGCGATAGGGGGGAATATAGAGCCGCAGGGCCCCGCCCAGGAAAGCTTCGGCTTCGAAAAGGGTGACCGGGTAGCCGAAGCGGCGCAGCTCGTACGCCGCCATGAGCCCGGCAGGACCGCCTCCCACCACGGCCACCGGCTGGGGCCGGTCCGGGCCCGGCGCGATGTTGAAAACGGCATCGGGAGCCAGGTCCGCCAGGTAGCGTTTCAGCCCGGCGACGGCAATGGGCTGGTCCAGGGAGTTGCGGGTGCAGGCCGCCTCGCACGGATGGGTACAGATGCGGCCCAGGATGCCGGGGAAGGGGCAGCGCTCCAGGACAACGGCGGCGGCCGCGGTCAGATTGCCTTGCTTTAGCAAGCGCAGCTTTTCCCGCACCCGGATGTTAAGAGGACAGGCGGCCTGGCAAGGGGGAGGCTCCTCACCGATGCACTCACGCAGGATTTTGTCGGACCAGTTGACCTTCGTATTGTCTTTAATGGTCATTTGCCTGGGTCTTATACCGGGTGCGTTTTGTCGAGGTGGGGTTTAAACCAGCCTCTGCGAGTGATATCGATGGGTTATCTGGATAATTTATCTTATTTCAACGGGAAAATGGTCTTAGGTGCCGGGGCGAGTGAATGCAAGCAGCTTCCCGCAGTCAACCCGGGTTCGGGCTGGGCGAATGCCACCAAGGTGTGGAGAGACCAGCTCACTCTTAGCGTGATTTCATTCCGACAAAAATCTGGGTGGCGTAACACATTTTGTCCTTGGCCGCCACCCCCACGCCCAGGTGGGTATATTTGGGGTCGAGGATATTCCGGCGGTGGCCCGGAGAAGTCATCCAGCCATCGACGATGAGCCGGGCCTGAGTCTTAATGTCGGTGGAATAATCCAGCCTATCCCCCATGTAAATATTTTCGCCGATCCGGGATATGTTCCTGATGGACGCCGGCTTTTCCTCCTGGAAGCGGTCCTTCAGGGTTTTGCCGTCGGGACTGATGTGACTGAAGTAATTATTCTTTATCATGTCGTCACTTTTTTCCCGAGCCTTGACCGCCAGGCCACTATCCCAGTCAAGGGTAGGCAGGCCGTTTTTGTGCCGGGCCTCGTTGGTAAGCTGAAAGATGCGCCGTTCCAATTCCTTGGGATGCAGGATGCCACTTGATCTGGACAAGGCCCCCGATTTGACTCTTAACTGTCCCCAAGCCGAGGGGACAAAGAGCCAGGCTGCCAACAGTACCACCAGGGCCGTGGTCCATTTCAGGTTGGATTTCATCCGGGCCTCCCCGCTAAAGGTGTAAGCTACTTTTTTGGATTATACCTATATCGAGGTCTTCTTTAAAGAGTTTTGGCTGGGGTCCGGGACCAGGTCGCAATTATCCGGATAGATTTTTTTATTGGTGGGGGCCCGGCAGGTGCGGTTTAATCAGAGGCTATCTGATACCAAAGAGCCATCAAAAGACCAACCATTGTCATTCTGAGCGCAGCGAAGAATCTCGCTTTTTAAGCCACCGAGATTCTTCACTTTGCGGCGCTCCGTTCAGAATGACATGAATATTTCATGTCTTTTGACTGCAGCTTCGTAAAAAAGCCCTGATGCGGAAGCGGTTGGCGCACCGCACCGACAATTTTCCTTACCTGCCGTATCGCGCTGACTGAGAAAGCGGGGATCTGTTAATCCAAGGAAGAATCCGGGTTAGCATGAGCCACAGAGATATTGTGCTACAACTTGACAAACTCCTGGGCGCGTTTTTCCCGGGCGCAGGCGGAACAGAGGCGGCGCAGCACCTGCTTGCCCATTACGGTGTCGCTGTGAGAACTGACGTAACCCAGATAGCGGGCCGGCGGCAGCGGACCGCCGCAACCCTGGCAGGTGTGGACTTCCAGTTCGTTCAAAATGGTGCCGCAGAGACGCACTTCCCGGTGGTCCGGGGCCTCGATATATTCGATGGCGCCGGTGGGGCAGGTCAGGGCGCAGGCGCCGCAGGCGATGCAGCGTTCCTGGGCTCGCCCATAATCGCTGAGCATCCGTTCGGTGGTGCTGATCTGGGTGAATTTCAAAGCGTAGACCTGCATGGTGTCCCGGCAGACGCGCTCGCAGGCGCCGCAGCGGATGCAGATGTCACAGCGCAGGCAGCGCTGGGCTTCTTTCTGCGCCTGCTCCGCGGTGTAGTCCAGCTCTACCCGGTCGAAGTTGGTGCGGCGCTGCTCCATATCGAGAAAGGGTGTCGGCACCCGGTGATTGGCGATCTTGGTCTCCGCCGGAATGCCCAAAAACGGCACTCGCCGGCGCTTTTGAGTATTAACGGTGGGGGCCAAGCCGGCGGCCCCGGTCAGATAATAGTCAATATCCAGGGCGCCCTGTTTGCCCGCGGCAATGGCCTCCACCGCGGTAGCGGGGCCGGTCACCGAGTCGCCACCGGCGAAAATGTCGGCGACGTTGGTGCGGGTGTTCCCCCGGTCGGTGATAATCGTGCACCAGGGGCTGGTATTGACCGGGGAGGTCGGGAAGGGGCAGAGGTCGGGCTGCTGGCCGATGGCGGTAATCACCGCCCCCACTTCCAGACGGAAGTTGCTCTCCGGAATGCTGATGGGACGGCGGCGGCCGCTGGCGTCGGGCCGGCCCAACTCGGCCTGGAGACATTCCAGATACTGGACCTGCCCGGGTTCGCCCCCAACCTTGATGGGCACCGTGAGGAAATGGATCTTGACTCCTTCCTCCAGGGATTGTTCCACTTCTTCGGGATGGGCCGGCATCTCTCTCCGGGTGCGGCGGTAGGAGACGTGGACTTCCTGGCAACCCAGGCGCACGCAGGTGCGGGCCGCGTCCATGGCGGCGTTACCGCCCCCGATGACCACCACCCGGTCGGCTGGCCGCCGTTTATCCCCCAAGTTCACCTTCTTGAGGAAGGTGATGACGTCGTAGACCTGGGGGAAATCCTCTTCCCCCACGATCTTCAGCTTATACCCCAGGTGAGCCCCGATCCCCAGGAAGAAGGCGGTAAAGCCCTGGGCCCGCAGTTCATCCAGGGTGACGTCGCGGCCCACGGTGACCCCGGTCTTGATCTCGACCCCCAGGGAGCAGATGAGCTCAATTTCCTTGCGCACCACCTCCCGGGGCAGACGGTATTCGGGGATGCCGGCCACAAAGAGGCCGCCGGCCTCGGGCATGGATTCGAAAATAGTCACCTGGTAGCCCTTCAGGGCCAGGTAATGGGCGCAGGATAGCCCCGCGGGGCCCGAGCCCACGATGGCGACCTTCCGGCCATTGGACGGCGCCGGGTTGAGGGGCAGATACTCGCCGTGGCGGGTGGCATAGTCGGCCACAAAGGCCTTGAGGTACTTGATATTCAGGGGTTCATCCAGGTGGCCCCGGACACAGGCCCGCTCGCAGGGGTGCGGGCAGATGAGGCCGCAGATCCAGGGGAAGGGGTTGTCCTGGCGAATTACCTCCAGGGCCTCCAGAAATCGCCCCTGACCCACCAGGGCCATATAACTGGGGATGTCGATCCCCGCGGGGCAGGCCACATGGCAAGGGGCCGGCAGGAGCTTGGGACAGACCCGGGCCGGACAGGTTTTGTTGTCCGTATGCATCCGGTATTCATCCGGGAAAAAATGGAGAGAGGTGAGAATGGGATTGACCGCCTGGCGCCCCAGGTGGCAGGACCCCTTGAGCCTCAAGCGCTCGCAGACCGCGGTCAACTCCTCCACGGTATCGCCGGTGGCTTCGCCTCCGGCAATCTCCGCCAGCAAGTCCCTGACCCGGATGAGGGACTGGTGACAGGCTGGGCATTGGGCTCCGGGTTGATCCAGGAGAAAGTCGATCTGCCGGCGCACCACGGAGATGATGCAATCCTTCTCATCCAGGACCTGAATAGTCCCCAGGGCCAGGGAGCCCCCCAGTTCCCGGAGGGTCTCGTGGTTCAGGCTAATTTGCAGGTAGTGGGCGGGAAAGATGCCGCCCAGGGTGCCGCCCACCAGGATGGCCTTGGGATTGCGGCCATGGCGGAAACCCCCGCCCACACCGTTAATCACCTCTCCAACGGTGGCCGACAGGGGGATTTCTACAAACCCGGGCTGCTCCACGGCCCCCATGAGGCGGAAGATCATGGTGCCGGGGGCGCAGGCGATGCCCAGTTTCCGGAACCAGGAGACCGGGGTCTGGGCGATGAAGGGCAAGGCGGCGATGGTGCCCAGCCCGTGGAACAGGAAGGTGGGGTTGGGGTATTTCTGCCAGAAAGACTTCGGCAGGGTGGTGTGGAGGTGCTGGGTGAACAGGTCCTCGTCTTCCACTAAAAACCTGGCCTCACCGGTGAGAATTTCCAAATCGATGGGCTTCTGGGAAGCGGGCAGGATGTTGGCCTGCAACAACTTTTCCCAACAATAGCGCAAGCGCTCCCGGGCCAGGGTGGCCTCGGCGGGCAGGTAGACGATCACCGCTTCGGCCTGGAGGGTGTTGACCGCCAGCAGGATGCCCTCTAAAACCTGGTGGGGCACGCCTTCCAGCAGCAGCATCTCGGCGGTAGCCTGGGGGCAGGGCGGGGCGGCGTTCACCACCAGGATGGGGCGCTGTTTTTCCACCCGCAGCTCACACCAGGTGGGCCCGAAGGGCGTGCTGGTGGTGCGGTTGAATTCGCAGAACCCCGCGGCCACCACCTTCTGCAGAAAAGAGTCGAACCCCTGGCTGTAAAAGGACCGGAGGGACTTGTAGCCGTCGTAGTCCTGGTATTCTTCCAGGCACTGGGGGTCGATCTTGCCCAGGAGTTCGGAAACGTGCATCTTCTGGGGTTCGTAGTAGGCCTCGAAATCCTTGCCCACCACCCAGCGGCGGACGGGCCGGTGTTCATCCAGATGGCTCTGGATGATCCGGGGGGCCATGTCCGGGGTGACCAGTTCGTAAAGGCTGGAGGCCCCCTCATAGCGCACTTCCACCATGACGTCCCGGCCCTCGATGCCCCGCCAGCCCACCAACTGAACATCCAGGGGTCCCAGCTCGTCGAAGGCCCGCTGTTTCAAGGTATCGATAAAGGCCTGGCGCACGGCTTCGGCCTCTTCCAGGGCTTTGCCGGGGAAGGTGAAGATATTGACCTGCAGCAGGGGGTATTTGGCGATCATCGGCTAAACCTCCTTTCAGCCGGCCTGGGCATGCCGTTGTTGCTGACGGGGCGGGAAGGAGAGGCCCCGTGGCCTCGCCGGCACCCAAGCCCGGGGCCGAAAGATGCTGATCTCATAAGGTTGCTCCGGCAGTATGGTTAGAGCCTATCGAGCGCTGACCACGGTGTCTAGTTGAAAAGCTACGGCCTTGGCGAGGCGTTCCCGGCGGCTGGTGTCCAACTGGTCGGCCACACCGAAGTTGAGGCAGTGGGTGACGCACTTGCTGACGCAGGCCGGTTTCAACCCCTGGTCGATGCGGTCCATGCAGTAGTCGCACTTGATGACCTTGCCGATCTGGGGCTGCCATTGGGGCGCGCCCCAGGGACAGGCCGAGATGCAGCTCTTGCACCCCACGCAGAGGGACTGTTCCACATAGATAATGCCGTCTTTGGGGCGCTTGCGCATGGCCCCGGTGGGGCAGACGGGCACGCACCAGGGATCGGAGCAATGGAAACACGGCATGAACACAAAGCCCATGCGGGGCGCCTCGCCCACCATCTTGGGGCCGACACTGATGATCTGGCCCAGCCGGGGGCCCGGTGGGAGGCCCTTGTTACTCTTGCAATGCACTTCACAGCTCAAACAGCCGATGCATCTCTTCTGGTTCTGCAACAGGTAGTATTGACTCATGAACCCCCTCCTACAAACGCAATCGAGACCCAATCAAATTATTTGGAGACCACCCCAGCCTCGCCTGTATTGACTCGTCGGATCGGCCCGGCTGCGGTTTTCTGGTAGGGGCGGGTTTAAACCCCGCCCCTTGTATTGACCTTTTGGCCTCTATGGTGACGCTTCGTAATTAATATGCCAGGTAAATCGGGGTTATTCTCCCCCCCCTTTTCTAAAGGGGGGTAAGGGGGGATTAGATAAGCGCTTAATAATCCCCCTAAATCCCCCTTTAAAAAAGGGGGACTTAGAATCACCCGGTATTCAGGATCTAACTCGTTGTATACTATACAATTTATGCATCGCGACTCTAACGAACCGGCCGCACCTGCACCATGGTTTCGTCCAAAGCCGGGCTGCCGCCCACCCGGTCCGAGATGTTTTCCTGGAGCAAGGCGTCGGAAGCC
>JAHIKF010000285.1 GCA_018897875.1 Pseudomonadota bacterium
CTGAGGTAGGTCTTGTTGGTGGTGCCCACTTCCCGGAGGATGGCGCCGCTGGCCGCCATGATTTCGGGCAGGCGGAAGGAGCCGCCGATCTCTACCAGCTGGCCCCGGGAAATGACCACTTCTTTGCCCGCGGCCAGGGTGTTGAGGGCCAGGAGCACGGCGGCGGCGTTGTTGTTGACCACCAGGACCCCGCCGGCCCCGGTCAACTCCTGCACCACCCCCTCCAGATGGTCATGGCGGGAGCCCCGGGCCCCCCGGGCCAGATCGTATTCCAGGGTGCTGTAATGGGCAGCCACTTCCTGGATTTGGGCCAAAGCGGCCTCTCCCAGGGGCGAGCGCCCCAGGTTGGTGTGAATGACCACTCCGGTGGCGTTGACCACCCGGCGGAGCCTGGGCTTGGCCGCGGCTAGGAGGGCCTCTCGTAAGTCTTGCAGCAGGGCCGGTTCATCCAGGCGGGGGGGCAATCCCTCCGGGGGCTCGGCGTTGATGGTCTGGCGCGCGGTCGCCAGGACCCGCCGCACTACCGCCGCGGCCAGCAACCGGGGCAAAGGCCCGATGGCCGGGGCCAGTTCAGGGTGGCGCAGCAGGTCGTCCACCTGGGGAAGCTGCCGCAGCAGAGAGGCGCGCTTGGGGTCCATGATCGGCTCCTTTGTCCTGAAATATGCCACCGCGGTGCGGCTCTGTCAAATGAAAGAACACCGTGTGTCAATAGCAAATACAGATGTCCGGTTTTCATAGCACATAAATGTCCGGTTGATTTTCAGGGGATATCGCCATATTCTGAAGCCATCTCAGGGGAGGATAGGGGTACGCTTTCGAGCCACCCGAGCAACCCGGAGACGGCCGTGGAAGAGGCGGGAGCACTGGGTTTCCGCCTCTGCTTTTTTTGTGGGCCGGTTGCCTCGGTGATAACCCGAAAATTTCCCCTTGCCGTGGGGATAACCTTTTATGATGAAATTACGGCAGCTTAAAGTCAATTTATGATTTTTCTTTATCTAGTCCTAACCTGCGGTCATGACCTGTTCTTCTTTCTGTGCCATCCCAGGATCGTTTACTCAGTTGATCTTCATCAAAAGACATAGACTCACATATTTGATGATTGATTGCAGAAATGCCTTGTTTCCAGCAACGAGCACAAGTCCATTTAGAACAGAAATGTGTGGTAATAACTTCTTCTGTGACTATATTATAATAACAACGCCCATCTTCACTATCAACCGTGTTATGTTTGAAATAAAAACATTCGCAACAATTAAACCATTTGGGAAGCATGTTTTGATAACCTCCTCTTTTAAATCAATTATAGTCAGGGTGCGCACTGCGCACCCTATCACTGCCATCGAGGCCCAAAATTTCCCCTGCCGGCAGGGTCGGCAATTAAGCTATGGTAATGACATCAGTGACTTTTCATGGGTGGTTTAACTGCGTAATCTATAGCAATAATAGTCCCTTATGCAGGGAATCTATATTTTGAGAAAAATTCGTTGACGATAAAAGAGGCCTGTGAGTAAGGTCCAGAAACTAAGGCAGAGCAGCGCCCAAACCATCGCCGGCCAATGGGGATCAAGCCAGGCTGTCTGACCGATGATATCCCAATTCACTCCGAACAGAGCTTGGGATATTACGGCGATCAGGTGGGTATGCTGCGTCACCGTGCCGATATACAACGTATGCAGGGCTATGAACAAAATCTGGGAGCCGCAATAGGCCAATAGGGGGTTCATCCCCAGCCAGATGGCTGGCTTTAGCCAAATCCCCCCAAACCGCCGCAGGTCCACCAGCCAGTACCAGAAGCCCAGGAAGATCAGGGCGAAGCCCGCAGTGTAAACCGCGTAAGAACTGGTCCAGAGGAACTTGTTGAGGGGAAAGACCAGTCCCCACACCCAGCCGACGACTATACAGAGAACCCCTGACCCCAGAAGACCGATGAGTTTGCGGGGCCCGTCTCGTTGGCTGCGGAGCCAGTGGCCGGTAAGGGCGCCGGCCAGGCCGGTGGCGATGGCCGGCAGGGTGCCCAGCAAGCTCTCAGGATCCCAGGTGCGCCACATATGAGCTTCACCAAGCACGGCCCGGTCGATAAAGGCGCCCAGGTCTTTTCCCGGTTGGAGTTCAAAGCCCGGCAGGCTCATCAGCCCCCAGTAAAGGAGCAGCAAGGCTCCGGCGAGGATCGCCTGCAGGCGCCAGCGGGTATGGATCACCAGGATCGCCACTGCCAGATACACCAGGGCGATGCGCTGCAAAATCCCCATAATCCGCAGGTTGGCCAGGGAAAAGAACCAGACGTTGGTGTCGGTAGGGGGGGAGAGGAATATCGCCCAGATGCTCTTCTGGGTCACGACGGGGGGGCAGAGGGATTGAAAGAGCCAGCCGACGATGAACCAGCTACCGGTTACCAGGCCCAGGAAAAAGAGGACGGCGGCACGGATAAGGATAGCCTTATAAAGCCGCGGGCGGCTCTCGCCTTTTTGTAGCCGCCTGTCCAGGGAAATGACCGTGGTCACGCCGACGATGAAAACAAAGAAGGGAAAGATGAGGTCGGCCAGAGTGCACCCACTCCACTGGGCATGGACCAACTGACGGAAGCGGGGGGCGTCGCTCCAGGTTCTCAGGTTGTTGACCAGGATCATCGCCCCGATGGTCAGGCCGCGGAATATATCTAAAGATACTAGCCGCTCAGTCACAGCAAGCTTCATACTGATAGGCCCATGCTCGGAAAGGGATGCAGGTTTGGACCCGCGCTTCTGATCTCGGAGCCAGCGCCGGGGTTGGCCCGGTAAAAAAAGGCGCCTCTCTCTGAGATTATGTCGCGGCCCTGTCCTTCGCAGTCGAAAAATGGTTTTGGGGACCTCTTATCTGCGGTGAGAATCTCCCCAAGGTGCCATTCCTTAAAGCCGACTCCTCTCATTGAGAGGCATAGTACCATAAAGTTCGCTGTAAAAGTAATTTCTTCTCGAATTTTGGGTCACACCCTGAGAACCCGAACACCTCTTGGCTGTGGAGCTTTATAGCAAAGAGAGGCCTCTGCGACAGTCTCTAGCGCTATACTTCCTCATCAAAATGTAGCCTAGGCGCCCTCGCCGGCGCGCTCAACCTAAGGGCGGACACATGGGTCCGCCCCTACATGAAGATAAATTACCGGTATGATCGCAGTTTGGTATCAGGCGTTGCCCCTGGCTGCCTGATTTGACCTTTATCTGTGTCCAGCAAACTGTGGACTTTCACAAGGCGCTTTGAATGGCCCGGTTTTTTTCTTTTCACTGCGGCGCTGAGGTTGGCGCGGCGGACGTGCGAACTCGGTATCGCGCGACGGTGCCGCTTTTTTATAATCAAAACCGTCCAGTGTGCAACGCGTTACCTTGGCGCGGAGGACACGCTCGATGCTGCGCACCATATCCTCATCTTCATAGGTAATAAGCGTGAAGGCATCACCGGTCTTAGCATTTCGGCCGGTACGTCCGATCCGGTGCGTATAGGCATCAGCAGTATCCGGCATGTCGTAATTGATAACGTGGGAAATCTGGGTCACGTCGATCCCGCGGGCTGCAACGTCAGTCGCCACCAGGATCTGAAACGTACCGTCGCGGAACCCGTTCATCACGGCCTGTCGCTTCGCCTGCGAGAGATTGCCCTGCAAAGAGGCGGCCTGATAGCCGGCCTTCCCCAGTTGTTCCCCCAGACGCTTGGCCCGGTGTTTGGTGCGCGTAAAGATCAGAACCGACTCAGTATCGGTATGGCGCAACAGTTCGAGGAGTAGCGAAGTTTTGAGGTGCTGACCGACCGGATAGAGCATATGAGAGACACTGCTTACCGGTCCGGTGGTATCAACCTGCACCGTAACCGGTGCTTTCAGTACTTCGTGGGCCAGATGAAGAATATTATCAGGCATGGTTGCCGAGAACAAAAGCGTCTGGCGTTTTGCCGGTACGCGCTTGATGATCTTTCTGATGTCGGGCAGAAAACCCATGTCGAACATCCGGTCTGCCTCGTCCAGTACGAGCACTTCCAGATGCGACAGGTCGACTGTGCCTTGATTGAGGTGGTCAAGCAGGCGGCCGGGACAGGCAACGACAATCTCGGCGCGTTTCAGCTTATCCACCTGCGGATTGAAACCAACTCCTCCATAAACCGTAACGCTCTTGAGTCCGGTCCGGCTTCCCAGGGTTCCAATGGCCTCGTGGGTCTGCTCGGCCAGTTCGCGAGTCGGGGCCAGAACCAGAGCCCTGACGCGCTTGCGCCCGCCTTGCATCAGGCGATGGAGGATCGGCAGCACAAAGGCCGCGGTCTTGCCGGTGCCGGTATGGGCCAGGCCCACGATGTCGCGCCCTTGCATGACCAGCGGGATTGCCTGTTCCTGTATGGGTGTTGGCGTTATATAGCGCGCCGCGGTAACGCCGGCCGCGACCTTGGGGTGTAGATCAAATGTGTTGAATTCCATAAACTCCTTTTGTTTCTCAGTTCAGGTAAAAATCCTCGTGTATTCAGAGGCTTACAATACTAGTGCTTTTATCCTGATACAGTAGTGGTGATCCTCAATTTATTTACGAGGACATCGTTTCCGGGGTAAGGTAATGACGCCCTTGTTATGTTCAGTGAAAGCAGATCCCAAGACATCCCAGGAATATTCGGGGTCAGCGTAGCAGCAGCCCTCTTGAGGTGCCTGAGGACAAGGCCCCGCCTTACCACTATTTTCTGCCTTATGACGGACTTCGGATTGCCAGCGACAAGGTCTTGGGTAAGCTTTTTCTGTGGTAACGGATGGGTTAGCTTCGAATCCAACATTGTTCAATCTAATATAATACACACCAAGTGGATATAATGTCAAGGGGTAGGCAGCCAAAAATCGGTGATGAGCCCATCCGCCCCGGTTTGAATCGCGGCCTTTATAGGCGTAAAGAGAAGCAATCTCACCCCGACGACCTGGACGACCTGGCAGAATCGTCCATCAATACCCTCTCGATCAACCTCGGGAAGCAGGGCTCGATGCCGGCATATCTGGCCATATCCGATCTCAAAAATGCCCACTAGCTCAAGGTATGGTCGGCATCACGACCAGGGTTCCTGGTGGGTGGCCAAGCCTGCAGCACGTGAAGACGGCCAGGAAGCCGGCAGGGTCGGCAATTAAGCAATGATTAAGGATATCAATGACTTTTTATGGGTAGTGGAACGGCGTCATGGAGAGCAGGTACCGCGACTTTGGCGTTTCTCCCTACCGGGGCACTTATTTGAATAAATTACCCATCCGATAAAGCAGGGCCATTGCTGGCCCTGCTTATCAAGGGGCTTAATCTAACAATAACAGTATCGAGTTGGCGGCGGTCGGGACGCCCGCAGTCTTGGCTACCGTGAGCAAGGTATCGGCCAGCACATAGTTCCGGTCCAGGTCTCGGGCGACGATGCGAATCCCGATGTTCCGGGGCAGGGGATATTTCTCATAAAAATTGCTGGTAGGGTTCGTCCGGATGGTGTTGTTGGTGTAGATGCCGTCGCCGGCCTCCAGGTCGCCGTGGGTGCCGTCGTCGTACATGACAAAATCATAATATACCGGGTCGCCCACCAGCCAGGCCGGCTTCTCCAGGCCGTCCACCAGGTATTGGAGTCGCACCCGGTCGATGGTTCCCAACCCCTGGGCGTCGCTGACGGCGGCCGTCACCGTGATCCTGGTGGTGCCGTCATTGACCAGCCGGGGAGCGCTGAAGTTAATGGCGCTGATGTTGGGGGTCTGACTGAAGTTGGTGGGGACCATGTCGACGCGGTGGATCCTGGCGATGTCCCCATCGGGTTTACTGGCCATGAAATAATAGCGATCATCCGCGGTGATGTCGCTCACCCGGAAATCCGAGCCGACCCAGGATGATTCCGCGAACCAATAGGCCCAGGTATCCCGCTGCTCGCCCGTGGCCAGGTTATGGCGAGTGTACTTATGGCCGATGGTGGAGAAGAAGGCGTAGTTCCCGGAAGGCGAAAGCGCCGGGGCGAAGTAACCGTTAATGTCGCCGGTCTCGTTGATAAAGGTCTTGGCTCCCGAGGCCAGGTCCACCAGGTACAGTTGTTTGGGCCAGGAGGATCCCATGTAAGCATAGAGGGCCTTGGTGCCGTCGGCGCTGACCAGTTGCCCATACAAGTCCTGGTCATCCCAGACATAGTTGTGGGCTTCATTGGGTACCCGGGTGGGGCCGGTGGTTTTCCACATGGCCGTGGCGGGTGGGTTGTAGTAATCCTGGTTCCAGGTAAAGAGAATCTGGTTGGCCTGGGCGGCGCTCCCCAGGAAGCGTAAAAGATTCATGTTCTGTGCGCCCGGCAGTAGGTCGATATCCATGAATTTGGTGAACTGTTCACCCAACAAGGCAGTGTATATGCCCCGGTTGTTCCTCTCACCGTCGTACCCATCGTCATGCTTGAAAAATAAGGCGACCTGGCTGCCGATGGTGGTCAGGCTGAAAGGCTTGCGGAAGTCGGGGTTCCAAATGGCATAGGTTTCCCCGGACTGGGGAAGCACCGCCAAGGAGCAGGCCTTGGTGCCAAGATCGAAGTAGTAGAAATTGAAGGAGTTGCCATAGGTGGGGTTCTTGAAAAACAACCTGGTGCCCGTAGCGTCTAATTTATACCTAAATTGAGCGATACCAATTGGAAAGTTCAAAAATCAAGACTTGCAAGTATCCAACAAGACCATTTTTAGGGGAAAGCTCTCGAAAAAGTCCCTTTGAGGTTAAAACGCAGTCAGAAAAGCGTAAAGATTATCACCA
>JAHIKF010000286.1 GCA_018897875.1 Pseudomonadota bacterium
CTGACAAGCTTTTTCGGTCCTAAACCTTTTTTGAAATGCCAGGAGACTCAAGTTTTCTTGTTGCACAATAATTGCTCCATTTAGCTAATTAATTTAGTTAATTATAGCTTATTTTCGGAGCAATGGCAATAAGCGTTTTACTCATTTAGTGTGATCTCATTAACGGTAAATATCGCGCCTGTGGCCGATGTGAAGAACTAATATCGTTTCTCTCTTATCGTCAATTTCATAAATAATCCTAAAATCGCCAGCCCTAACGCGCCAGCCGGCACGAGCAGTCAGTTTTTGACACCCCATCGGTCTTGGATTATGGGCCAGGGCACGTATCGCCTCCCTGACCTGCTCATAAGCACCGGGCGGCAATTAGGATAATTCTTTCTGAGCCCGCCGCTGAATCGAGATGGCATAATTCATGGACGATTTTGCTCAATCTCGGCGACCGCCTGCTCAAACGGAATCGCTTCGTCCCCCAAGGCCATGGCGGCATCATAGGCGCGGATGGATTCCAGTTCTTCCAGTTCCTCCAAGAGCTTGCGATAATCGGCAATATCCAGAACCACGCCGATAGGGTTCCCCTGCGCATCTACAACATAATTTTCTTTGAATTTGCCCATTGCTACCTCCAAGATGCCCATAGGAAAAGCAGGGCAGGCATTCCCCGCCTTTTTTATGGTGCGCAGTGCGCACCCTACAATACTTGGGAACCAGGGAAAAAGGCGTTCTTTTCAAGCTTAATCATGGTGCGCGTTGCGCACCCTACATTTTATCCCTTCGCCTTTTTAGCGACCACCTTGTAGACCTGCTCTAAGGCGGCGGCGAGTTTGTACTTATCCGGGCCGCCGGCCTGGGCCAGGTCGGTAGGCGAATTAAAGCAGTTTTAAAAGGTCCTCCTTTGACAAGCCACATTGCTTCAAAATAGCCAGGAGCGTCCCACGGGAAAGCTCATCGTGGAGCGGCACCACGGTTCGGTAAGGGCCGTTCTCCAAGCTTATATGGATGCCTCTTTGGCGGACGAAGCGAAACCCGGCTTTCTTCAGGGCCTTAATCAAATCATCGCCGGATAAACCTGGGATTTTAGCCACCCACGGCCACCTCAAAGGGATACAACATCATTTCCCCGGTGCTTTCGGGGAGGTCTTCCTCTCCGAAGCTTTCCAGGTAAAGTTCGACGGCTTCCTTGAGATTGGCCTGGGCTGCTTCAATCGTTTTTCCCTGGCTTACTACCCCCAACTCTACGCAATGGGCCACATACCAGTTTTCTTCTCGGGTGATTACCGCAGTGAATTTTTTGGTCATAAGGCACCTGCTGTTTTCCCCTCGTTCCCAAGTTGAACTTGGGAACGGGCCTAAGGCATGGTGCGCAGTGCGCACCCTACGTTTTACTACAATCTACCCCTTCGCCTTTTGGGCGACCACATCATACACCTGCTCTAAGGCCGCGGGGAGTTTGTCTTTATCCGGGCCGCCGGCCTGGGCCATGTCGGGGCGGCCGCCGCCGCTGCCGCCGACGGTGGGGGCGATGGCCTTGATGATTTCTCCGGCCGGGAAGCGCTTGGTCAGGTCCTTGGAAACCAGGGCGATGAGCATGACCTTTTCCGCCGCGTCGCTGCCCAGGACCACAATGCCGCTTTTCAGTTTATCTTGGAATTTCACCGCGTAGTCCCTGAGGCTCTTGGGGTCGGCGGCGTCCACCTTGAGGGCCAGGACGGCAACGCCGTCCACCTGGCGCGCCTGGCCCATGAGGTCTTTGGCCTGGGTCGAGGCCAGGCGGCCCTTGAGGGCCTCCAGGTCTTTCTCCAGCTTTTTCTGTTGGGCCAGCAGCTTTTCCAGGCGGGCCACCAGGTCTCCCCGGCTGCCTTTCACCAGGCTGGCGGCCTGGTCCAGTTCCCGGGCCTGTTCCTGGGTGATTTTGACGGCTTCAATGCCGCACACCGCCTCGATGCGCCGGATGCCCGCGGCGATGGAGGTCTCGGTGGTGATTTTGCACAGGCCCAGGTCCCCGGTGCGCTCCACGTGGGTGCCGCCGCAGAGCTCCTGGCTGACCTCGGGGACGGCCACCACCCGCACGGCCTCGCCGTATTTTTCCTCGAACAGGGCGGTGGCGCCGCTTGCCAGGGCCTGGTCCATGGTCATCTGGTCGGTGTGCACCGGCAGGTTGGCCGCCACGGCGTCGTTCAGGTCCAGTTCGATGGCCTCCAGTTCCCCGGGGCTGATGGCCTGATAGTGGGTGAAGTCGAAGCGCAGGCGGTCCGGGTCCACCAGTGAGCCGGATTGCTTGACGTGGTCGCCCAGGTGACGCCGCAGGACCGACTGGAGGAGGTGGGTGGCGGTGTGGTGAGCCATGATGCGCCGGCGGCGCGGCGCGTCCACGGCCAGATGCGCCGGGTCGTTGACCCGGACCACGCCGGCCTCCACCTTCCCCTGGTGGACGATGAGGTCGTTGGGCAGCTTCTGGGTGGCGGTCACCAGGATGCGCCACCCGTCGCCGTTGATAACGCCCGTGTCCCCCACCTGGCCGCCGGACTCGCCGTAGAAGGGGGTGGCTTTGGTAACCACCTCCACCTCCTCGCCGGCCTCGGCCTGGGCGTTGTGGCCGGACTCGACAATGAGGGCCAGGATGTCGCTGTCGGCTTCCAGGGCGTCGTAGCCCAGGAATTGGGTGGCCGGCCACTCCGCCAGCTCCTGGTAGACCGCGGGGATTTCCTCCCCGGGGCCGCCTTTCCAGGACTGCCGGGAGGCTTCCCGCTGCGCCCGCATGTGGGCTTCAAAGCCTTCCAGATCCAGCACCAGGCCCTCCTCCCGCAGGGTGTCCTGGACCAGGTCCAGGGGAAAGCCGTAGGTGTCGTAGAGCTTGAAGGCCACCTCCCCGGGCAGGATCTTCTGGCTGTGGGTCTTGAGGTAGTCCAGTTCTTCGCCCAACAGCCTCAGGCCGTGGTCCAGGGTGTCGGCGAACCGCTCTTCCTCGCCGGTCACCACCTGGGTCATGATGTGGTGCATCTGGCGGAGTTCGGGGTAAATGTCCTCCATTAACTCCACCACCCGGTCGCAGACCCGGGACAGGAACGGGGTGGGCAGGTTCAGGAGCCGCCCGAAGCGGATGGCCCGGCGCATGATGCGCCGGAGCACGTAGCCCCGGCCTTCGTTGGACGGCAGCACCCCGTCGGCGATCAAAAAGGCGGTGGCCCGGGAATGATCGGCGATAACCCGGAAGGGCACGTTCAGCGTTTCGCTGGCGCCGTAGGCCTGCCCGCACAGGGATTCAATCCCGGCGATCACCGGCCTGAGCAGGTCGCAGTCGAAATTGCTCTTGACCCCCTGGATGACGGCGCAGAGGCGCTCCAGGCCCATGCCGG
Source organism: Pseudomonadota bacterium (assembly GCA_018897875.1). GTDB lineage: Bacteria > Desulfobacterota > Desulfobaccia > Desulfobaccales > 0-14-0-80-60-11 > 0-14-0-80-60-11. The sequence continues at coordinate 3,354 of JAHIKF010000286.1, forward strand.
TGTCGATGCTGGGTTTGGGCAAAGGGTTCAGGACGCCGTCAGCAGTGCGGTTGAACTGCATGAAGACGTTGTTCCAGATTTCGAGATACCGGTCGCATTCGCACTTGCCGATGCCGCAGTCCGGGCCGCAGGACATGGCCTCGCCCTGGTCGATGAGGATTTCGGAGCAGGGGCCGCAGGGCCCGGTGTCGCCCATGGCCCAAAAATTGTCTTTTTCGCCCAGGCCGATGATGCGGGAAGGCGGCAGCCCGGCGATTTTTTCCCAGAGGCGGGCCGCTTCTTCGTCTTCGTGGAACACGGTGGCCCACAATTTATCCGCCGGTAAGTTATAGTGCCGGGTCAGGAGGTCCCAGGCCATCTCGATGGCGCCTTCCTTGAAATAATCGCCGAAGGAGAAGTTCCCCAGCATCTCAAAGAAGGTGTGGTGCCGGGCGGTGAAGCCGACGTTTTCCAGGTCGTTGTGCTTGCCGCCGGCCCGGACGCACTTCTGGGAACTGGCGGCCCGGGTGTAGGGCCGGGGGTCTTCTCCCAGGAACACCTTTTTAAACTGCACCATCCCGGCATTGGTGAACAGCAGGGTGGGGTCCCCGGCGGGCACCAGGGAGGAGCTGGCCACCCTGGTGTGGCCCTGGGATTCGAAAAAGCGCAAAAAGGTCTCCCGGATCTCGCGGCTGGTCATGTTCTACTCCTGTGTCTCCGGTGTCGGGGTGGGGGCCTCGAGGGGCAACATGCCATGGGCCGCCCGGACTTGTTGCTCCAGGTCGGCAGCCAGTTCCGGGTGCTCCTTGAGATAGGTCTTGGCGTTCTCCCGTCCCTGGGCGATGCGGTCGGAGCCGTGGCTGTACCAGGCGCCGCTCTTATTGATGAGGCCCTGGGCCGTGGCCAGATCCAGCAGGTCGCCTTCCCGGGAGATGCCCAGGCCGTAGATGATGTCGAATTCCGCTTGCTTGAAGGGTGGGGCCAGCTTGTTTTTCACCACCTTGACCCGGGCGTGGACCCCGATAACTTCGTCCCCCTGCTTAATGGCGGCAACCTTGCGGATATCCAGGCGCATGGAGGCGTAGAACTTCAGGGCGTTGCCGCCGGTGGTGGTCTCGGGGTTGCCGAACATCACCCCGATTTTGTGGCGGATCTGGTTGATGAAGATCACCGTGGTCATGGACTTGCTGATGGCCGAGGTGAGTTTGCGCAGGGCCTGGGACATGAGGCGGGCCTGGGAGCCCATCTGGGCATCCCCCATATCGCCTTCGATCTCGGAGCGGGGCACTAGGGCGGCCACCGAATCCACCACCACCGCGTCGATGGCGTTGCTGCGCACCAGGATCTCGGTGATTTCCATGGCCTGCTCCCCGGAATCGGGCTGGGAGATGAGGAGGTCCTCGGTCCGGACCCCCAGCTTCCGGGCATAGATCACGTCCAGGGCGTGTTCGGCGTCGATGAAGGCCGCCACCCCGCCTTTGCGCTGGGCCTCGGCGATGACGTGCAGGGCCAGGGTGGTTTTCCCCGAGGATTCCGGGCCGTAGATCTCGATCACGCGCCCCCGGGGCACGCCGCCGATCCCCAAGGCCAGGTCCAGGGACAGACAGCCGGTGGGGATCACCGCCACGTCGATTTTTTCCTCGGCCCCCAGGCGCATGATGGCGCCCTTGCCGTAATTTTTTTCAATCTGACCCAACGCCTGTTCCAGGGCCTTGGTGCGGTCTGCGGTTTGGTCGCTCATATTTTTTTCCTTTTTCATTAAGGTATTATTGAAATTGGAAGCCGCAGGCTTTAGCCTGCGCCACTTGGTTCTTTAGACAATTCCCACAAGAATGTCATCCAATTCATAGCCGATAGCACCTGTAAATGGGTAATTTGCCAATCCGAAACCAACCTTTTCCTTACCGGATTGTCCAGCAATGTAGGGCGGGCATTGCCCGCCATACTCGCTGATTAACGGTGGGCAGTGCCCACCCTACATTTTAGCAGCCCTCGCAGATATTTGTCATTGCTGACCGCTGACAGCTCTCCTTATCCCAACGGAATGACTTTTAGCGGCGTATATTTCGACCCCTGGGGCGACAGCACGCTCTGAAACAGGATCAACTCCTTGACGGTGAACGGCGGCCAATCCACCGGCGGCAGCTGAACCAGCAGCCGGGCCAGGCGCTCCCGGTTGGCCGGGGATTTCACCCGGCCCAGGGTGAGGTGCGGGTTGAAGGCCCGGCCTTCCGGCGGATAGCCCAGGGTGGCAAACGCCTTTTCCAGCCGGTAGAAGAGCTGCGTCAAGGGGACCATGTCGCCTCCCAGCCCCAGCCACACCACCCGGGGGGCCTGGGGGGACGGGAAGGCCCCGGCGCTGGTGGCCTGAAGCTGCAAAGGGGCGGTTTCGGCCGCGGCTTCCCGGGCCGCCTGGGCCAGAGGACCGATCTCGTCCTCCGGGACGTTGCCGAAGAATTTCAACGTCAGGTGAATGTTGCCCGCCGGCACCCAGCGCACGTCGGCGCGGCTCCGTTTCAGCTCCCCCTGGACCTGGGCCAGGCCATCGCGGAGGGCCTCGGGCAGTTCAATGGCCAGAAAGGCGCGGATCATTTTTTTTAGCAATTAGCTGTTAGCTGTTAGTTTAGAACATTATCGTCTCGTTCCCAAGCTGTGCTTGGGAACACCTACCAGCCAAGATTAGCACAGTGATTTATAAATACGATAACGAATTTCTTACTGCATGAAGATCACTTCCCCCTCACCCTGACCCTCACCCCCATTGGGGGAGAGGGGAAAAGCTGGGGCCGATTTGATGCTCTACCATCATAAAAAACCCGGCGACCTGACCTACCCCTTCTCCCCCCGCTTCGGGGGGAGAGGGTCGGGGTGAGGGGGGCGATATATGGCATTAGCGTATTTATGAAATCCTGTACGTAGTCATTAACGGTGCGTAAGACGCACCCTTGGAAAAATTCTCGCCCGGCTCACCCGCGGTGCCGGGGAACCCCTCAACCAGCCCTGATTAGCCTGGCACTCCGGGTCGTTCCCCAGTGCAACTTGGGAACGAGGTGAATAGGTTTCAAAGCTGACCGCTGAAAGCTGACAGCTACTTCAGTTCCCGGCGCAACCGGTCCAGGGCGGTCTCGGCGGTCAGGATTTTGATCTCCGCCCGGTTGCCGTGAAATTGATAGTGCCACACGTCTTCCCCTTGATCGGTGGCCAGACCGATATACACAGTGCCCACGGGTTTTTCAACGCTGCCGCCGCTGGGGCCGGCGATGCCGGTCACCGCCAGGCCGATGGCGGCGTGAAAGACCTCTCTCACCCCCCGGGCCATGTCACGAGCGGTCTCCGGGCTCACCGCCCCGTGCCGGGCCAGGACTTGCTGCGGCACCCGCAGCAGGTCGCACTTGGCGTCGTTGCTGTAACTCACCACCCCGCCCAGGAAATAGTCCGAGGCGCCGGGCTCGTCGGTGAGGCGGTGCCCGATGAGGCCGCCCGTACAAGATTCCGCCACTGCCAGGGTGAGGCCGCTTTTCTTAAGATAGCGTCCCACCAGGCCCTCCAGGGAGACCAGGTCCGAACCTAGGAGCACGTCGCCCACCTCCCGGGCCAAAGCTGAGGTCAGGCGGTCCAGGGTCTGCTCCAGGGCCTGGCGGTCCCGGCCCCGCATGGTCAGGGTCAGGTGAGTCTCGGGGAAATTGGGGTAAAAACCCGCGGTCACCCCGCCCTGCTGAAAATCCGGCAGGTGCGAGACCACTTGCTGCAACCGGGCTTCCGAGATCCCGAAGAGACGTAGCGTCCGCTGGGCCAGGCGTTCGCCGCCGCCGGCCGACTCCACCAGGGTGGGCAGCACCAGGGCGTCGAACAGCAGCCGCATCTCCTTGGGCACCCCGGGCAGGAAAAAGAGACGGGCGCCCCCGTGCTTCAAGGCGAAGCCGCAGGCCATGCCGCCGGGGTCCAAAATCTGGGCCCCTTCGGGAAACAGGGCCAGACGGGCGTAGCGCTCATCCCAGGGAATCTGGCGCTCCCCCAGACACCGGCGGATGCGCTCCAGCAGGGCATCATCTAAAAAGAGCCGCAGGTTCAGGGCCTGGGCCGCCGCGGCCACGGTGATGTCGTCTTCGGTGGGGCCGAGGCCCCCGGTAATAATGATGAACTGCGAGCGCGCCAGCGCCTCGCCCAGGAGGTCCTGAAACAAGGGCGAGTGATCTCCTAAAATGGTGAGGCGCTGCACCGCCAACCCGGCCTCGTGCAGCCGCCGGGCGGCGTACCGGGCGTTGAAATCGCCCACCCGTCCGGTGAGCAACTCGGTGCCGGTGGTGATGATCTCGCCTTGCATCATAGAGCGGTCAGCTTTCAGCCGTCAGCAGTTAGTTAAAGACCATGAAACCGAGGTTTCCCCCCCTTTTCTAAAGGGGGATAGGGGGGATTAAATAGGCGCTTAGTAATCCCCCTGAATCCCCCTTTAAAAAAGGGGGACTTAAAACGCCTCGATTCAGTTGGCTCAATTGGGAAAATATTCATGCCACGTCATATTAAGGTGCGACAGGCGAACTCTCTACGCTAACGTAACCATAGGCGTAATCATTATCAGCTTCAGCTCGTTCTGGCCTTTGACCACTATTCCGCCCCTAGCCCCTCCCCCAAACAATCATAACTATCTCTAACACTACCCGACCGATAACCCCGGCGGCGACGTCGTCGGCCATTACTTCCAGGCCCCCGTTACCTCCCTCTCCGAACCAGCGGATGGGGAGCGGTTTCAGGATGTCCAGGGTTCGGAAGATGACCAAGCCCAGGACCGCGTGCTCCCAGGTTGGGGGGACGCCGGCCAGGGTGATTAAGAGGCCCGCCACTTCGTCCACCACGATGGCCGGGTGGTCCGTGCGCCCCAAAATCTCCTGGGCCGGGCCCGCCACCCAAAGGCCCAGGATGACCAGGGCCGCCACCCCCAGGCCGTAACCCCAGGGGCCGGTCTGGGCGAGATAGTACCACACCGGCAGGGCGGCCAGGGTGCCCCAGGTGCCGGGCATGAAGGGGAGGAAGCCAACCCCGCCCCAGGTGGCCAGGGCCAGGATCAGGATGCGGTAACTACGGTTTTCTGCCCCCACCGGCTTAACCCTCTGACAGTTTAGAAATATCTGGATTCACCGCGCTTGTCAATAATTCCCCTTTCCCGGCGGTTTTTTCCTGAGTTGGAGCCGGAGTCGGCAGTTATTTTACAATTATAAGGAATAAAAGGTTAATAAATGTTACGAATTTAACTATAATTATCGAATGCAGTCCGAATCCTCAGGGTCGCCTCAGATCCCACCCCACATCATTGCCCGGCCCGAACATACCGTCTCCCGGAGAGACATTGAGGTGGAGGCCCTGAAAGTCCTTTATCGCCTCCACCATGCCGGCTACACCGCCTACCTGGTGGGGGGCGGCGTCCGGGACTTGCTGCTGGGCAAGACGCCCAAAGACTTCGACGTGGTGACCGACGCCCGGCCCGGCGAGCTGCGGAAACTTTTCCGCAACAGCCGTATTATCGGCCGTCGTTTCCGGCTGGTCCAGGTCTTTTTCAAGGGCGGTCACATCGTCGAGGTCTCCACCTTCCGGTGCCGTTCCGAATTCGACGAATTAGCCGAGCCCGAAGCCGGC
>JAHIKF010000287.1 GCA_018897875.1 Pseudomonadota bacterium
CTGACAAGCTTTTTCGGTCCTAAACCTTTTTTGAAATGCCAGGAGACTCAAGTTTTCTTGTTGCACAATAATTGCTCCATTTAGCTAATTAATTTAGTTAATTATAGCTTATTTTCGGAGCAATGGCAATAAGCGTTTTACCTATAAGAATCGGTATAAAAGCACGATAACTTGATAAAATCATTTCTCTCCAGATTTCGGACATACCTGACCATCGCTGCTCCGGTAGCATGGATTTGTGGCTTTAAAACCCCAAGCCATCACCACCCGGCAGTGGTAAAGCAAAGTGGCCAGAGATTATTGCCGGATGTGCTGATCGCTTGCCAAAACCGAAGCTTCCAAAAAACTTCAAGAAATTAGCGATATGTCCTGAATAGCGAAATTGACCTTTTGTGGGGGGATTTCCAGAATCCTTTTTTGTCTGATGATATTATGCCGTGATGGAGAGGTTGTCTGGTAAAATCTTGACCATTATACTTTGTCTGGCCGCAACACCTCTTTCCCCGAAGCCAACGCGGGAACTTTGCCATCCGGGCCGGAAATCGCTTGATTTTCTTAGCAACTTAGGGTATAAAATTTAAGTTAAGTTGAGAATCAGCAAAAATTCGACACCAAAGGAGTTGGGTCCAAGAGTAACCGGTTTAAATCAAAGCCGAATTAGGGTAAAGGAGACAAACCCGCCCGCGACCCCGGTAGTCCCGGCGAGGGAGTCTGGTCTGAGATTTCCATCAACCTAGCGCCTGCTACAGCAGTCCTCTTTTCTCTTTTTCCCTTTACCCAAGCCTCCCCAGGCTCCGGAAACCCTTGGTAATTACTTTATATGACAGCCAACGTCCCTTTTGCCTCTCTCATTCAGCCTCACCTCACCCAACTCACGCCATACCAGGCCGGCAAACCGCTAGAAGAACTGCAAAGAGAACTGGGACTCACCGATGCCATCAAACTGGCATCCAATGAAAATCCCCTGGGGCCGTCGCCCCTGGCCCTGGCTGCCATCCGGGACAGCCTCGGGAGCTTGCACCGCTACCCCGACAGCCACGCCTATTATCTCAAGGAAGACCTGGCCCGGCACCACGGTTTGGCGCCGGCGCAGTTAATCCTGGGCAACGGTTCCGATGAAGTCCTGGACCTGCTGGTCCGGGCCTTGGTGCCGCATGGGGGCGAGGTGCTGAGCACCACCCACACCTTTTTGATGTACGGCCTCCTGACCCAGGCCGTGGGCGGATTTTTCCGTCCGGTGCCGTTGCGCGAGATGCGGGTGGACCTCAAGGCCATGGCCCAGGCGGTCACGGCCCAAACCCGGCTGATCATCCTGAACAACCCCAACAATCCCACCGGCACCGCGTTTAACCGCCAGGAGTTCGAAGACTTCTTGGCCGCGGTCCCTGCCACCGCTACCGTCGTCCTTGATGAGGCCTATATTGACTTTGCCGATGACCCCCAGGTGTCTCACTGCCTGGAATATCTGACGGAAGACCGCCCCCTGGTGGGGTTGCGCACCTTTTCCAAGACTTATGGGCTGGCGGGCCTGCGCATCGGTTACGGCTTCGGCCCCAGCGAATTGATGGACTACCTCAACCGCCTCCGGATGCCGTTCAACGTCAACTCCCTGGCCCAGGCGGGCGCCCGGGCGGCTTTGCAGGACGCCGATTTTCTGGCCCGAACCCGGGAGCTGGTGCTCGAAGGCAAAGACCTGCTCTATCGGGAACTGGCGCGCCTCGGCCTGCCGTTTATACCCAGCCAGACCAATTTCATGCTCATCCGGGTACCCGGGTTAGGCCAAGAAGTCTATCAGGCCATGCTGCGGGAAGGGGTCATCATCCGGGCCATGGACGCTTACGGTTTCCCCGAATATATCCGAGTCAACGTGGGACTGCCGCAGGAAAACCGGCGTTTCCTCGCCGCGTTACAAAAGGTACTGGGGTCGGGCAACTGAGTGGGTAGTCGGGGAATCGTCACCATCGACGGTCCGGCCGGGGCCGGCAAAAGCACGGCGGCCCGCCTCTTGGCCCGATCCCTGGGTTACCTCTACCTGGACAGCGGCGCCCTCTATCGGGCCGTGGCCTGGCAGGCCCAGCAGTTGGGCCTGGATCTGGACCGCGACTCGACCCTGGAAGAGTTCCTGGCGGGCTTCGCCCCGGAGCTGACCGCCGATTCCCGCGGCTTTCACCTGGTGATCGACGGCGCCGAGGTGAACGAGGGCCTCAGGTCTCCCCTGGTAACCCGGGAGTCCTCCCGGTTGGCGGCGCAGCCCCTGGTGCGCCGGTGGGTCAAAGACCGGCTGCGCCATCTGGCCGAACACGGCGCGGTGGTGGCCGAAGGCCGGGACCTGGGCACCGTGGTCTTCCCCGGGGCCACCCATAAATTCTATCTCTCTGCGGCCCTGGCCACCCGGGCGGAGCGCCGGCGCCGGGAGTGGCAGGGGGAGGGCGAACCGCCCTCTCTGGTCAATATGATGGCGGACATCGCCGCCCGGGACCTGCGGGACGAAACCCGGATAGAGGCGCCGCTCTGCGTCCCCGAGGACGCCTGCGTCATCGATACCACCGATTTGAGCATCGAAGCAGTGTTACAGCAGTGCCTGGCCAGGATCAGAGGCATTGATCCGGCAGGTTGGAATCTAAACCAAGTAAACTTGTCTAAGGGGGCTAACATGGACGGTATGGAAAACAACGAACTGACTAACCACACCCAGCCGGAGGAATTTGATGAAGACCGGCCGCAAACCGCAGAGGTCGAAACCTCGGAACCAGATTCCGCATCCGCGGCAGAAGCCGCCGCCGAGATGCCGGATATGGAGTCCATGAGCGAACTCTACGAAGAAAGCTTGAGGCGAGTCCAGGAAGGGGAAGTCGTCAAAGGCCGCATCGTGTCCATCACCAAGGATTACGTCATGGTGGACATCGGCTACAAGTCCGAAGGCCAGATCCCCATCCACGAATTCACCACCCCCGAGGGGGAAGTCACCGCCAAGGTGGGGGAGGACGTGGAAGCCCTGATGGAGAGCCGGGAAGATGAAGAAGGCGCGCTCATGCTCTCCAAGAATAAAGCCTCCAAGATCAAGGTGTGGGAAGAGGTTGGTTCCGCCTACAACGACGATGGGGAAGTAGAGGGCACCATCGTGGCCAAGGTCAAAGGGGGCCTCTCCGTGGACCTGGGAGGCATTATCGCTTTCCTGCCCGGCTCCCAGGTTGACCTGGCGCCCATGCGCCATACCGACCATCTCATTGGCCAGCGCCATACCTTTAAGGTTTTGAAATTCAACCGCAAACGGCGCAACGTCGTCCTTTCCCGGCGAGCCCTGCTGGAGACGGAGAGAAACGAAGCCAAAACTACCCTCCTGTCCTCTCTGGAAGAGGCCAAGATCGTGGAAGGGGTGGTCAAAAATATCACCGATTACGGTATCTTCGTGGACCTGGGAGGCCTGGACGGGCTGCTGCACATCACCGAC
>JAHIKF010000288.1 GCA_018897875.1 Pseudomonadota bacterium
CATTTTAAAAAGTAGCAAATGCATTATTGCACCTAAAAACCTATCTCCCCATTTAGACTGTATCTTGCCAAAACAGAATCTTCTTATAATTTCCAATTAGTTACCGATATGAATATCTTGTGCGGGCATTTGTGGGGCGTATAATTTCTGATGTCGGTGATAGAGGAACCCCAGGTTCCCGGCGGGAATGGCAGGAATCCTTCAGGCCAAGAAGGATGGATATGCTTTGTATATAGGAGCTTTTTGGCTCGGTGATAATTGTCGAATCAGGGCAGGTATAAATCCATGGCCAGGACAGCGAAAAATAAATTTGATTCTCATGATGCATAAGTTTATAATTGCGAAAATATTCTCAAAGGAGGTGATCCCAGGTGCATCGGCCCGTTTTCATTATTCGTAGGAAGTCCTGAAGCCCAGGTGTTCGGGGGGCCTTGGTAAGGCCCGCATCCCTAAGGCGCTGGATGAGGCCGGGGAGGATCGCCTGGGAAAAGGACTGCTTGCAGTAAATCCCTCAAGAACCTCCATCCCTTCCTTCCTCAGGTAAACTTCTCAACCTGCCTTCATTCCAGCGTAGTTTTCCGGCCCCGCACATCTGGGACCTGCTGCCGGCGTAAGTTCGTCCGCGCTCGGTGAGCCGGTTTGTCTCTACCGGTCGGCGCGCCTCGTGCTGCGAAATGGTGGTATCGCCGCCGCTACCCGGCACGTGCGCCGAACTCGGTCCGGATATTATCTCAGCTAATGGGAATGAAGGAGTTGAGGATGGTTCAAGAATATTCACCCAAGATTATCGGCTTCCTTTGTCGCTGGTGCTCCTATGCCGGGGCCGATCTGGCCGGGGCTATGCGGCTGCAATATCCTCCTAACCTCAGAATCATCCAAGTGCCCTGCACCGGGAGGATCGATATCCTCCACCTGCTCCAGGCCTTTGAGGTGGGGGCGGACACGGTCTTTATTTCCGGTTGTCATGAAGGAGACTGCCATTATATGACCGGCAACTACCATGCCCGGAAGCGGGTGGAGCGAGCCAAGGAGATTCTCAAGGAAGTAGGCCTGGAGCCGGAGCGCCTGGAGATGTTCCATGTCTCTGCCTCCGAGGGGCCGAAATTTGCAGCGGTGGCCCGGGAGATGACCGAGCGCGCCTACCGGCTGGGTCCCAACCCGGTGAAGCAAAAAGTTCGAAGCGCCTGGCTGGCTAATCAACCGGCTGCGCATGTCGCGGCGTGAAAAGATTACCGAAAGGAGAAGGAATGACCACAGCGGAATATCCGAAAATTCTGGCAATGTGCTGCCGCTGGTGCTCTTATGCCGGGGCAGACCTGGCTGGCTCCATGCGTCTGCAATATCCCCCGGAGGTCCGGATTCTCCTGGTGCCGTGCACCGGGCGGGTTGACCTCATCCACCTGCTCAAGGCCTTCGAGTTAGGCTTCGATGCGGTTTTCGTGTCGGGCTGCCATGAGGGCGACTGCCATTACCTGGCCGGCAACATCAGGGCCAAGAAGCGGGTTAACAAGCTGAAAAAGGACCTGGAGGCCATGGGCATTGAGCCCGAACGCCTGGAGATATTCCACGTCAGCTCCGGGGAGGGCCCCAAGTTCGCAGCGGTGTGCCGGGAGATGGCGGAAAGAGTTCAGCGGCTGGGCCCCAGCCCGGTGAAACGCCAGACCCAGGCCGCTGAGGCTAAACCCTCAACGATTATTGCGACTGCTGGATAAGAAACTCGAGGAGATAAGTATGGAACCTATTAATTGTAGCAATCTCGCCGAATTACGAAAGAAGAGCATCTTTAGCGATATTCTCCCGGAATCCCACATGAATGCCTGTTTCACCTGCGGCACCTGCTCCGGCGGCTGCCCTCTGACCGGCATGGAGAGCACTAAAGACGAGGGTTTGGATTGTCGCAAAGTCATCCGCATGGCCGCCTTTGGCTTGGATCAGGAGGTGATTGACTCCCGCTTTGTGTGGATCTGCACCGGCTGCCAGCGCTGCGAAATCGGCTGCCCCATGGGCGTCAAGCTGGTCAAGGTTTGGATGGCGGCCAAGGCGGCCCGGCCCCGGGATAAGGTCCCCGGAGTGCTCCACAAGGGGGTGGATATGGTCCTCAAGACCGGCAACAACATGGGCATCCCCGAGGATGACTATGTAACCCTCCTGGAGGAGTTGGGGGAAGAACTGGCGGAAGAGTGCTGCCCCGGCTTCGTCACCCCGGTGGAGAAAGTGGGCGCGGATTACCTCCACTTCCAGAACTCTAAAGAGGCCTATGCCGAACCCGACGACATGAAGTGGTGGTGGAAGATTTTCTATGCCGCCAAGGCCAACTGGACCACGTCTTCCAAAAACTGGGAATCGGTGGACTGGGGCATCTTCACCGCCAACATGGAGGCCTCCAAGGAAATCGCCCGGCGCAAGGTGGAGAACATGAAGCGTCTCCAGGCCAAAACCTTTATTTTGCCTGACTGCGGCGG
>JAHIKF010000289.1 GCA_018897875.1 Pseudomonadota bacterium
ATGTATCAACGCCTTAAATCCGAATAATAACTATTGGATATGATTATAATAGCAAAAACTACCAGTAAAATCTGATCATTGCCTACTCGACCCTGCCGGTGGAAGGGCTTAAATGGGCGTCAATCTTTTATTACTGCTTACCGCTCACGGCTCACTGCTCACTTCCCGAACACCCGGGCCAAAATTTCATCTACGTGGCGGAAATAGCGGTTGAGATCGAAAATCGCCTCAATCTCCGCCGGGGTCCGGGGTTGGCTGATTCAATGCGGCTGCTTCCCCCCCAGCCGGCGGCGAATCTCCTCCAGCAACGGGGGCATAATCTCCCGGAAATCCCCGACAATGCAGATATCCGCCACCTCAAAAAGGGAGGCCTTGGGGTCGGAATTAATGGCCACTACCAGTTCTGATCCGTCCATACCCACCACATGGTGCGACATGCCGGAGATGCCCACCCCGATATAGAGACGGGGCCGGATGGTTTTGCCGCTCTGGCCGATCATCTGCTCCTCTGAGGCCCAGCCTTCGTCCACCGGCGGGCGGGTGGCGCCCACCGCGCCGCCCAAAAGTGCCGCCAGTTCTTCCAGCAGTTTCCAGCCTTCCGGCCCCCCGATGCCCCAGCCGCCCGCGATCACCACCTCGGCGGTCTCCAAGGCCCTGGTCTTGGGCTCCTCACGGTCAATTGACAGGATTTTAGGTCCTGAGACGTCCAGGTCCTCGCCCACGGTCAAGGTGATGACCCGACCCGACCTCCTGGAAGATTCACACTTCTGCATCACTCCGGGCATCACGGTGGCCATCTGGGGGCGATGGTCCGGACACCGGATGGTGGCGACGACGCCGCCGCCCCAGCCGGGAACCATTTGCAAGAGGTTGCCGTTGGCATCCCACTGCAGATCGATGCAATGGGCCGAAAGGCCGGTCTTGAGGCGCGCCGCCAGGCGCGGGGCCAGTTCCACCCCCATGCGGGTAGCTCCGAACAGCAGGACGGACGGGTGGCGTTCCCGGCAGGCCCTGGTCAATACATCGGTATAAGGCAATAAGCGATACGTCTCCAGCGCCGGATGCTCCGCCACCAGGACCAGATCGGCCCCGTGATTGATAATCCGGTCGGCCAACGGCGCTACCTCGGCGCCCAAGAGGATGGCAGCCACCGTACTTCCCGAGACCTCGGCCAGTTCCCTCGCCTTGCCCAGAAGCTCCAGGCCCACCTCGTGCAACACCCCGCCCCGCTGCTCCATGAACACCCAAATCTGCGATTTTTCCATGTGGCTACGATTTCCTCTTACACTATTCCCAGTTGACTGATTTTGTCCGCCAAGAGACGGGCGATCTCCTCCGGGCTGCCTTCAAGCCGTAGGCCCTGGCGCACCTTGCGGCGTATCAGCAGGTCGGCCATTTGGGTGGGGGAGCCCCCCAAGCCGATCAGCCCGGCGCCCAGATGCAGGTCGGCATTGGTCCACACGGCGATCTCCCGGGTTTCCGCCGCCATGATTTCGAGAAAGGAAGTATAGCGCGGCTTATTGGCTTCCTTGGTGAAAGAGAGCAGCAGAGGAAATTCGGCCTCAAGTTTGACCAAGCCCTGTTCAATCTTCTGGGTTACCAGCAACGGTCCTGCCGGCCTGAATTCCATGGCGCTGACGTGCATAATATTGGGAATCCCCAGGAGCTCGGCGACTTGGGAAGGGACCTGGGACGTGGAGCCGTCCAGGGTGAAATTGCCGCAACAAATCAGGTCAAAGGGCGAAAGGCGCCCGATGGCCGCGGCCAGAATCCGGGAGGTCGCCAGGGTGTCGGAGCCGGCGAACCACTGGTCCGACAGGAGCACCGCCCGGTCGGCTCCCATGGCCAGCGCCTCCCGCAAAACCGGCCGGGTGGAGGCGGGGGCCATGGCCAGCAGCACCACTTCCGCGCCGTGGGCGTCTTTAATTTCCAGGGCGGCTTCCAGGGCCTGCTTGTCCAAGGGGTTGATCACACTGGGAATCCCCTCGCGAATCAACGTCTTGGTCACGGGGTCCATAGCGAGCCGGTCCCAGGCCTTCGGGTCCGGGACCGGCTTGATGCAAACAATAATTTTCTCCATGGTTCCTTGCTCTTAGCCTTTCTTTTGGAACGGCGCCAGTGCCGCCCTCCCGATGACCACCTTGCCGATTTGTCCGGTGCCGCCCGCGGATATGGTCACCATGGCATCCCGTAGGAGACGTTGGACCTTGTATTCCTGCATTATGCCGTAGGCTCCGTGAATTTCGATGGCCTTCTTGGCGCAGTTCGCCGCCGCATCGCAGGTGTAAGATTTGGCCATGGCGCTTTCCGTGTCAAACCGCATATTCTGGTCCTTCATCCAACTGGCCCGGTAGCACAGCAGTCGGCAAATGTCCAACTCCGTGTAAATCTCGGCCACCGCAAAGCTGATTGCCTGGAGGAAGCTGATGGGTTTGCCATAGAGAACCCTTTCATTGGCGAATTTGGCGGCCTCTTCATAACAAGCCTGGAGAATCCCCAGGGCCACCGCGGCCATGCCGGTTCTGCCGCTTTCACTGACGGTCTTCAGGGCTACCCCCAGACCGCCGCCTTCCTGGCCCATGATACTTTCCCGGGGAATTTCGCAATTGTCGAACACCAACTCTCCGGTATTGGAGCCCCGGAGACCGAATTTGTGCTCCACCCGCCCGGTCTTGGCCCCGGGGGCGTCCTTGTCAACCATGAAGGCGGTGAGACCTTTGGGGCCCTCCCCGGTTCTGGCCAGCACCAGCCAAAAATCGGACGTATGGGAATTGGTGATGAAGCACTTTCTCCCGTTCAGGATCCAGGTGTCGCCTTTCAATGCGGCCGTGGATTGCAGCCCCAAAATGTCCGAGCCCCCGGAAGGCTCGGTAATGGCCACGCACCCCATGGTTTCGCCCCGGGCCAGGGGGGGCAGGTACTTCTTTTTCTGGGCCTCGGTGCCGAAATCATTGAGTGCGGCAATGGCCATGTGGTGCACCTGCATGCCCATGGAAACGGCCGCACAGATGCGGGCCATCTCCTCTAGGACGATAGTCCGGGCCATATACCCCAGGCCGACGCCCTCGTACTCCCGGGGAGCCATGATGCCGGTGATCCCCAGTTTGGCCATGGGTTTGAGAAGGTCCAGGGCAAAATCTCCGGTCTCTTCCATGGCGTCTATTTTGGGGGTGATCTCGCTTTCGGCAAATTCTCTCGCCGATTTTCTGAGCAACTCCTCTCGTTCCGACAGCTTGAAGTCCATAAAACTCCCTCCTTTTAGGATAAGACCGACCGGTCCCCCTGATGATGGAAAATAATTTCTGCCTTGCCGCAAGGAAAGACAGGCCCTCTTTCACTGGGAGAAATTTTCAGAGGCTGATCATGGTCAAAAAATCAATCAGACCATTGATGGTGTGATCCAGATTCTCCTTTGATTTGTCTGAAGTGTAGGAGACACAGGCGCCCAGGATACCTGAGAAGATAATTTCGGCCGCCATGCCGGGATCAACCCCGTTCCTCAGGTTGCCCGCGGCCTGTTCTTGGTCCAGCAGGCGCTTAATCATGCCTTTGAACCGATTGAAGCCTTCAGTAACTTCCCTGGCCAGGTGGGGTTGCTGGTCATGTAATTCCACCGCCAAGGCCACAAAGACACAGCCTCCCGGAAAGTTTTCCGAGTCGGCCAGGTAATGATCCCGATAGTTTTCCAAAATCTGCTTGAGTTTGCCCAGGGGCCGCTCACAGTGGTTCAAGCCGGCCAGATTTCTCTGCCGCCAGATTTTTCGGGCTTCGCTCAGGGCCGCGAAAAACAGGTCCTCTTTACTCTTGAAGTGATTGTAAAGCCCGCCCTTGGAAGTGCCGACGGATTCCAGGATGTCGCTGATGGAAGTGCTCATAAACCCCTTGCTGGAAAATTGGCGCAGGGCCTCATGAATAATCCTGTCTTTCAGTGACAACATGTGAACTCCCTCAGGCAAGAGACCGACCGGTCGGTTTCTATCCGAAATATATCGGCGCCAGGCTTACTTGTCAATGCTTTTTTAACTGCCGGGTACGCCTCTGTCCGGTAACATCAGACTAGATTGGCAACCGGTTGTCATGAGGTGTTATAGCGTTTGCCATAAATTCCTTCCGTTTGGAGGTTCTCAAATCCCCCTAAATCCCCAGCGGCAAACGGGGACTTTAACAGCAATTATTAGCAGTTCCCCCCTTTTTTTAAGGGGGGCAGGGGGGATTTTCATCCTCGGTGGTGAACCATTTGTGGTTCATGGACGTTTAGCCGGGGGAGGCGCAGTCTGAAACCGGTAACAGCAAACCCCCCTCTCCCCCAATGGGGGAGAGGGTCAGGGTGAGGGGGAAGTAATTTCCACGAAGCAAGCACTGGGTGAGCGAATTTATCACCTGTTGTTTAGCCCGCGCCGTTTGCCTATAATCGGGAAGAAGCCCCCTGGGTTACCTGTATGAAAAAGAGGCAGGTCTATTGCAATTGAGACTCAGTAATTATAAACTAAGGGAAATTTGTGCCAAGGAGATGCTTGAACCCGGCGATTACCCATGATCATTTCCCTCATCGGCCAACCCAATTGCGGTAAAAGCACCATTTTCAATTACTTCAGCGGTTACAAGGCTGCGGTCTCCAACTTTCCCGGCACCACGGTAAAATACACCGTCAGTCAGGTGGTGTTCGAAGGCGAAGAACTCACCTGTGTGGACCTGCCCGGGGTCTATTCCCTCACCTCCATTGACCCGGCGGAACGGGAATCCCGTAACTACCTGCTGGCGGGGAAATCCGACGTTATCGTCAACGTCATTGACGCCTCCCTCCTGAGCCGCAGCCTGGAACTCACCCTGGAGTTGATGAGTCTGGAGCGCCCCCTGGTGGTGGCCCTGAATATGATGGACGAGGCGGCGCGCAAGGGGATCGTCATCGACGCCGCCAAGCTCTCGAAACTTCTGGGCGTGCCGGTGGTGACCACCGTCGCCGCCGCGGGCCGGGGCTTGACCGATCTGTTGCGGGGCGCCTTGAGCGCCGGCCGGGCCGGAGTGCGCCCGACCCAGACCCTGTTTGCCCGGGACGTGGAAGAAGAGATCGACTCTCTGGCCGACCAGCTGGATTTTGCCTTTTCCCAAAAATTGAAGCTGCCCTGGCGCTTCATGCTGGTCAAGGCCCTGGAGGACGACCCTTACGTCATCGACGAGATCGGGCGCCGGGACGCCGAGGCGGTGCATTGGGTGCGCAACAGCCAGAAGATCCTGGCCCAGTCCCACGGCCGGCCTCCGGAAACGGTGATCTCCTCCGAGCGCCATGCCTTAAGCGTCAATATCTTCGAGCACGTGGCGGTGGTTAAGCCCGCCACCAAACCCGGCTGGCGCGAGCGCCTGGATACGATCGCCACCGATAGATTTTGGGGCTATGCCCTGTTGGTCGCAGTTCTGACCGCTTTTTTCCAGGTGGTCTTCCGGTTCGGCCAGTACACCGAGAACTTCCTGACGGGCTATTTAACCGCGGCCCAGGAGTTTTGCAAGGCCTGGCTGGGGGTCCATAACCTGACCTACAGCCTGGTGGAGGGCCTGCTCATGGGCATCTTCGGGGGCGTGGCCATCGTGCTGCCCTACCTCTTGCCCTTTCTCGTCGGCCTGGCCCTCCTGGAGGACAGCGGCTACCTGCCCCGGGTGGCCTTCCTCATGGACAACTTCATGCACTTCCTGGGGCTCCACGGCAAGTCCATCATCCCCTTCATCCTGGGCTACGGCTGCAGCGTGCCCGCGGTGATGTCCACCCGCATCCTGGAGAGCCCCCGGGACCGGCTGGTGGTCTCCATGCTGGCGGTGCTGGTGCCGTGTTCGGCCCGCTCGGTGATCATCTTCGCCCTGGTGGCCTATGCCCTGGGGCCTTACTGGGCCCTGGGGGTTTACTTCTTCAACCTGGTGGTTATCGCCTTTTTGGGCAAGGTGTCAACCTGGATTTTGCCCGAGGTCTCCCCGGGGCTGCTCATGGAAATCCCGGAATACCGCTTCCCCACCTGGAAAAACGTCTCCCGCAAGTCCTGGCATAGTCTTAAGGAATTCATCGTCATCGCCTGGCCCATCCTCATTGTGGGCAGCCTGATCCTGAGCCTCCTGCAGTTTTACCACCTGGAGGTGTACGTCAACGACCTCTGCCTCCCCTTCACCGCGCTCCTGGGCCTGCCCGCGGTGTTGGGCACCACCCTGATCTTCGGGATCATGCGCAAAGAACTGGCCCTGGTCATGCTCGCCGAGGCCCTGGGCACCGCCCAGATCACCACCGCGCTCAGCCTCACCCAACTCCTCACCTTCACCATCTTCGTGCTGTTTTACGTCCCCTGCGCCTCCACCGTCGCGGCCATGAGCCGGGAACTGGGCTGGAAGGCCGCCGCCACGGCCGTGGCCCTGTCGCTCATCCTGGCCCTGATCCTGGGCCTGCTGACCCGGGGCTTCGGGGCCCTGGTTTTCTGAGAGATAACTGTTGAAAGGAGCGGGGGATTGGTAGCCAAAGGCGTCTCGCCCGTGGTCCCCCCGCCCGCCCCTCAAACTCCCCTCCCATCCCTCGGTAACCGTAGGGGCGACCCGCCGGGTCGCCCCTGGAAGTTCTCATCCGAATTACAGTGGCAAGATATTGAGCGGTTCCACCTGGGCGGGAAATTGCGGATAGGAGACTGTTTTGGATTCTAAAAGAACACCGGGGCACCCTGACTGCTTGACTTTGCACATAGGAGCATATTCAATTTTATTTAAAATTACTTAGGTCCGCCCCTGGCTTGGGAAAAATCGTTGGATAAATTTAAATGTACTAATGGAAATATAAACTATAATATAAAGCTAAAAATGGCTTGAGTGTGCTTAATGAAAATGGGTGATGAATCAGGGTTATTCTCCATGGACTTACCCGCCATAACGTGGTGAGGAGGGCTTTATGTGGAATAGAAGCCGTAATTCGGGGAAACTTTTGGCGGTCATGGTGGCGCTCCTGGCGAGCGCCATATTTTTTTCTCCGGCATCTCCGGGTGCGACCTCAACCGATGGTTTCGCCAGGGTAGAAAAACCGCAGATTCAGGACCTCTATAGCCGTTTGCCACTGCAGTTTATTGCCAACCAGGGGCAGGCGTCTTCCCAGGTGAAATTCTATAGTCAGGGTGCCTCCCAGACTTTCTGTTTCACTCCCGAGGGAGTCTATCTTAAGTTACCCAAAAGCAAGGGAACCCGCGGCGCTAGCGCGGTTATTCAGCTCAGCCCCTTGGGAATGCGCCGGGAGGTGGAGTTGACCGCCCAGAAGCCCCAGACTGGCAAGGTCCATTACTTTACCGGCAATGATCCTAAGAAATGGTACACGAATCTGCCCAGTTATCTGGAGGTGCTCTACCGGGAGGCCTATCCCGGCGTCGATCTGAAGTTTTATGGCACTGGTCGTCAATTGGAATACGACATCATTGTCAAGCCTGGGGCTGACCCTGGCCAGGTCCAATTCCAGTACTCAGGCATCAAGAAACTTGCCCTTACCCAGGCGGGGGATCTGGCTATCACTTTGCCGGACGGCGGAGAGCTGGTGCAAAAGAAGCCGATAATTTACCAGGAGATTGCTGGCCGGCGGCTGCCCCAGGAAGGCCGCTTCCAGGTGGCCCGGGTGGACGGGAACTGGCGCTACGGTTTTAAGGTGGCTGCCTACGATCAGGCGCATCCTCTGATCATCGACCCGGTTCTGGTTTATTCCACCTTTTTGGGAGGCAGCAACCAGGACGCGGGCAACGCCATCGCCGTGGATAAAGATAGGAATGTCTATGTAACGGGTGTGACCCAATCCGCTGACTTTCCCAGCAAGCCGCTTGGGGCTCTGCTCGGCCCCGAAGACGCCTTTGTGACCAAGATCAAGGCCGATGGCAGTGGCCTGGTCTTTTCCCTGTTTCTGGGAGGAGACGGCCATGACGGGGGCACCGGGATTGCAGTGGATAGTGCCCAGAATATCTGGGTGACAGGCTATACCGATTCCGTAAATTTCCCCTTGCAGAAAGCTTCTCAAACGACGCTTGGCGGTAGCAAGGACGCCTTTGTGACCAAGATCAAGGCCGACGGTTCCAGTTTGCTCTTCTCCACGTATCTCGGTGGCAGCGGTTATGACCTGGCCCACGGGATCGCCTTGGACACGGCGGGCAACGCCTATGTCACCGGGGAGACCACTTCGGCGGATTTTCCCATTTACAATTGCCTATCAGGGAGCAATACTTATAAAGGCCAGCAAGACGGCTTTGTGGCGAAATTCGACCTGACCTCGGCCTACATCCCTCGTTTCTGCACTTACCTGGGGGGCGAGGGTATGAAGACGGGCTACGGCATCGCGGTGGATAAAAACAACAATGCCTATCTGGCGGGTGGTACCCTGATCTTCGACCCCGATCCTCTCCCTCCCGGCTCTCAAGCCTTCGTCACAAAATTGACTAACACCAGCGGCTCCCCCCCGGCGGTGGCCTACACCAAGACCCTGGCCGGCGGTACGGCTTATGGGGTGGCGGTGGACGGCAGCGGCTGCGCCTATGTCACCGGGGGCACCTCTTCCGCCAGTTTTCCCACCCAAAACTCCATCTTCCCCTATCAGGCGGGCATGGAGGCCTTTGTGACCAAGCTCAACCCGGCAGGGAGCGACCTGGTTTATTCGACTTTTTTGCCGGGACAGCTAAATGAGAGAGGAAACGCCATCGCCGTGGACCGGGCCGGTAACGCTTACGTCACCGGCTTTACCGACTCGGGCAATTTCCCCATCAAGAACGGCTCGCCCTGGAAGAGTTTTGACGATGTCTTCGTGACCAAGATCAACCCGGCCGGCACCGCCCTGGTATTTTCCACCTGCATCGGCGGTTTGAGCAGTGAATGGGGCAACGGTATCGCCCTGGATGACATCGGCAGTATCTACGTCACTGGTTATACTGGGTCAACGGGCTTTCCTCTGAAAAACCCCATCTATCCGCTCTATGGCGGTGGCAGCACGGATGCCTTTGTGCTCAAGCTTTTGACGGCCAATACCGGCCCTGCCTTGGATTTGCTGCTTTTGTTTGATTGAGAAAGAATCTCCAGGGCCCAATGCCTGGGGGCGAAATTAAAGGGGCGACTCACCGGGTCGCCCCTTCTACTTGGTAGCAGAGGACGATTACTGCTATATGTCATCCACGGGGGAGTACAGGTAGTCATACCAGGGTCTCCTGGCGCCTATGGGGGATTGCCGCCCAGATCTTGGGGTTGTGCCCCAGGACGGGGACCCCTGGTAAAAATGAAAAATTCACCCCCCCGGCCCTCTGATCATCCTTCCATCTCTTCCAGGACCCGGCGGAGCTGCTCGCCGGTTTTTTCCATGTCGCCGGGTTTGTAGCTCTCCTGGGGAAAGAGCTGCAGGCCGTCGGTGTAGTAGCGGGGGATGACGTGGAGGTGGGCGTGGAACACCACCTGCCCTGCGGCCTCGAAATTATTCATGCCGAGGTTGAATCCCTGGGCGAATAAGGTCGCCTGCAGGGCCTGGGCCACCCGGCGGCAGACCTGGCCCATGGCGGTCCACACGGCATCCGGCAGCTCCAGCAGGTTCTGGTAGTGGGCCTTGGGGATGACCAGGGTGTGGCCGTAGTTCACCGGGGCGATATCCAGGAAGGCCAGGACCTCCGGGGTTTCCAGGACCCGCACCGCCGGCATCTCCCCGGCCGCAATGCGGCAAAAGATACAGTCTCGCATGACTCTCCTTTCAGCGGTAACGGTCGTTCCGGGCAGTTCCGCATGGGCCTTCGGCCCACCCGTAAAGCATGGAAAGATTCCATAGGGCGGGCTGTGCCCGCCGAATTCTGGCGGCCACAGGCCGCCCTATAAAAACTGCGCCGGCACAGGCTGGAAAGCCTGTGCTACCAGAAGGAACTTTTCAGAAGCAGAACGGTGAGGCAGAGGCTTCCGCCTCCTGGCCCCCGGCCAGTTTCAGGGAAACCGCACCACCGCAAAATTAAGTTTATTGCCATTATAGTCGAAAAATAGTATGTATGAGCCGATTTCACGATGAGTTTTTTTTACAACCCGGGGAAGTCGAGCTATGTGCATGAACCTGCGCCGCTTCTGCTCCTGTGGCCGGAACTCCGCCTATCTGAGTTGCCGGGACAACCTCCTGCCCGCCGAAATCCTGGTCAACCTTTTTTGCCCCGAATGCCGGCCCGGCAGCATCATTGAGGCCACCATGCTGGCGGACTGCGGCTGGGTCCTGGAATATGACCTGGACCGGGCCCAGGCCTATTTCACCGCCAGGGGTATCAGGAGCCCAGCCACCCCGGACTTTGTCTTCGATGCCGGTTACTTAAGCTGGCAGGGGCTGGCCCCGGGGGACCAGGAGGTCAACACCCGGCTGCACCAGCGGCTGGCGCCTCTCATTGAGCAGGACCTGGCCCTTTATCTCCAATCACTGCGCTCTGAGTGGGTGGCCCACGTGGCCCGACTCAAGGCCGCAGGTTGGCGCAAAGCCCAGGCCACTTGAGGCTTTGCCTTAACTGCAAACCCGAAGCAAAAGGAGATCCAACATGAGAAAAACTTTCTGGTTGTTGGCTGTGGCGGCGTTGTGCGGACTTTCCTTTCTGGCGCTGGCGCCCCCGGACCTCATGGCCCAGTGGGGCGTCATTAAGCGGGGCATTGAGGCGACCCAGCCGGGGCAGCCGGCAACCAGCCCGGCGCCGGCGCCTGAAGACCCCAACGCCCCGTTTAACCGGGCCCAAACGGGCGCCACTTTTCAATCCCCCACGACCTTTAAAAACCGGGTTCGGCCATTCTCCTATACCATCCCCGCCGGCTGGCAGAAAGAGGGAGGGGACCCCACCGGCGAGCGAGCCGATTTAGGGAGGCCCGGAAGCACGGTCGGTTTCAATTTCCATTTTACCCAACTGGTTCCCAGCTTCCCTCGCAAAGCCGCGGTGGACGCAAGTTATAAGCAGGCTAAAGAAGAAATGAGCATCGGCAAATATATGTCCGTGAAGCGGCGGGATCAAAGGGGAAAGAACGGGGTCATCGGCTGGGAGACCATCGAAACCGCGGCCAAGGGCTCCGGGGGGTTCCAGCGGATTCAATGGCAGTGCTATGACAAAAATAACTACTATTATACCTTTATGACCGCGGTTAACCCGCAACAGTTCAATCAATATCGGGCAGAAATGCAGCGCATCATCGATTCCATCCAATTCGAGCCTTAAAGCCGCCCTCGGGGCGGTCTTCCCAGGGAGACCGCCCCGAACATGTAAGCGCCATGAACCTTAAAGACATTGAAGCCGCCCGGCAGCGGCAGGCCGGGGTAGTCCTCCGCACGCCGCTGATCTTCTCCCATACCCTGAGCCGGGCCAGCGGCCGGGAGGTCTTCCTGAAGCTGGAGAACCTCCAGACCACCGGGTCGTTCAAGCTGCGGGGGGCGCTTAACCGTCTGACCCTTCTCAAAGAGCGGGGGGAGGGGTCGCGGGTGGTGGCCGCCTCGGCGGGCAACCACGGTCAGGGCGTGGCCTTTGCCGCGGCCCAGTTGGGTCTTCCGGCCACCATCGTCATGCCCCAGGGGGCCTCGATTTCCAAGCAATTGGCTACCCAGGGCTACGGCGCGAGAGTGATCCTCCATGGCCGGGACCTGGGCGAGGCCCTGGAGCGGGCCCAGGCCCTGGTGGCCCAGGGGTATACCTTCATTCACCCCTTTGATGACCCCGAGGTGATTGCCGGCCAGGGCACCCTGGGCCTCGAGATCGTCGAGGACCTGCCCGGGGTCGACACCGTGGTCCTGCCGGTGGGGGGCGGCGGGCTGGCCGCGGGCGTGGCGGTGGCGATCAAAGCGCTCAAACCCGAAGTGCAACTCATCGGGGTACAGACGGCCCAGGTGCCGTCTCTGACCGCGGCCCTGGAGGCGGGGGCGCCCACGCCGGTGCCGTCCCGGCCCACCCTGGCGGACGGCATCAATGTGCCCCAGGTGGGTCGCCACCCTTTTCCCTTGCTGAGGCAGCACCTGAGCGAGGTGGTGCTGGTTACGGAACCGGAAATCGTCCAGGCGCTGCTCCTGTTGCTGGAGGGCAAGAAAGTTCTGGCGGAGGGGGCCGGGGCAGTCGCGGCGGCGGCCTTTCTGGGGCCCCTGAAGGACCGGGACCTGGGCCGGCGGGTGGTGCTGGTGGTGAGCGGCGGCAATATCGACATCCCCCTCCTGGAACGGGTGGTGCCCCGGGCCTTGCTGGCCCGCCGCCGCCTCCTGACCCTGCGGGTGGCCCTCACCGACTACCCCGGATCCCTGGGCCGCCTCACCAGCCTCCTGGGAGAGCAGGGGGCCAACATCCTCCACCTGTTCCACGACCGTCTGGCCCGGGAGCTGCCCCTGGACCACACCCGGGTGGAACTCAACCTGGAGACCCGGGGCCCGGAACACGGCGACGCGGTGCTGGCCGCCCTTCAGGAGGCGGGTTACAAGGTGGAAGAAAAGCCCTGAGAAACGGTTTTCGGTTTCAGGTTTTGGGTTTTCGGTTGACTCCTGAGTGATACAATCTATCCGTGGTATTGAAGTATTTGTAGGGTGCGCACTGCGCACCACCCGGCGAAGCAGAGTTTCGCTACCCATTGGCGTTACCTAGCAGGAACTGGGAAACAAGAGGAATTAAACGTAGGGCGGGCACTGCCCGCTATGTCATGGTGCGCAGTGCGCACCCTACATGACTATAGTCTGCAAGCATTGTGGACATAAATTCCCAAATCCTGAAGAAAAGATAAAGGCCTCATTGGAAGATAATTTACCTATACCTTAAAAAAGATTTAATGTATTCATGGTAGAGCTACGGCGGGAAATGCTCGCCCTACATGGCAGAAGTATAAGATATAACAACAGAGAAAGAATAGAAAAACAGAAAACAGAAAACAGGAAACCTATTCATGCCCATCTCCACCCGCATCCGCGGCGCCATCCAAAACTCATCCTGGATCAGGCGCATGTTTGAAGAAGGGGCCGAACTCAAGGCCCGCCTGGGAGCCGACCAGGTCTTTGATTTCACCCTGGGGAACCCCGACCTGGAGCCGCCGGACCGGTTCATGGCGGAACTGGTCAAGGCGGCTCAGGACCTGCGCCCCGGCCTCCACGCCTACATGCCCAACGCCGGGCTCTTACAGACACGCCAGGCGCTGGCCGGGATGCTGAGCCGCATCCACGACCTGGAATTCAAGGCCCAGGACGTGGTCGTCACCTGCGGGGCCTCCGGCGGGCTCAACATCATCCTCAAGGCCCTGCTGGACCCGGGGGATGAAGTGGTGATCCTGGCCCCCTATTTCCCGGAATACCTGTTCTATGCCGACAACCACGGCGGCGTGGCGCGGGTGGTGGAAACCGACGAGCACTTCCTACCGGACCTGGACCGCCTGACCGCGGCCTTAAGCCCCAGGACCCGGGCGGTCATCATCAATTCCCCCAACAACCCCACGGGGCAGATTTATGACGCCGCCACCTTGAAGGAGTTGGGGCGGTTTTTGACCCACCATGCCGGGCGCCATGGCCGGCCGGTCTACCTGGTGGCCGATGAACCCTACCGGCACCTGGTCTATGACGGGGCCGTGGTCCCCAGCGTCTTTGCGGCCTATCCCAACACCCTGCTGGCCACCTCGTTTTCCAAGGACCTGTCCATCCCCGGTGAGCGCCTGGGTTATGTGGCGGTGAGCCCCATGGCCACCGGCCGGGGTGAACTGGAAGGCGCCCTGGTGCTGGCCAACCGCATCCTGGGGTTTGTCAACGCCCCGGCCCTGATGCAGCGGGTAGTGGCGGCAGTGACCGACGTCACCCTCGACATCACCCCTTACGCCCGGCGCCGGGAGCTTTTCTGCGACCTCCTCACCCAGGCGGGGTATAAGTTCCTCAAACCTCAAGGGGCCTTCTACCTATTTCCTAAGGCCCCCGGGGGAGATGACCTGGAGGCCGTGGCCCGCCTCAAGGAGGAAAATATCCTGGCGGTGCCGGGGCGGGGTTTTGGGCGGGCCGGTTATTTCCGCCTGGCCTTTTGCGTCTCGGAGCAGGTGATTGCGGCCGCGGCCCCGGGGTTTGCCCGGGCCCGGAAAAAGATGGCGGGGTAAGGGGTCTTAAGGGGCGCAGGGGCGGGGTTGGAGCACCGTCGGCCAGGCCTTCTCCCCGACCACCCTCCAGCCTAAACCGCCGCAGGATCAGGAGATCAGTTCTTCATGGGTCTTTGGTTCACCCATACAAGATAAAAAGTTCGTAGGGCGGGCGTCTCGCCCGCCGCTCTACCGTGAAAACTTCAAATCCCCCTAAATCCCCCTTTAATAAAGGGGGACTTAAAACCCCCCTTTGGAAAAGGGGGGTAGGGGGGATTTTCATCCTCCGGGGTGAGACACTTGTGGTGCATGAACGTTTAGTCCGCACCGGCGAGACGCCTGTGCCACTAAATTCTTATTAACCCTTCGGACCAGGGAGAAAAATGGCCAAGCGCCCGCGTCTGCCCCGTCCGGTGCCGGTCCAGGAGGTGGTCCGGGGAATCCTCTCGCCCGGCGACCGCGACAGCCTGGAACTGCGTCAGCAAATCCGCCGGGTCTGGGAGGCGGTGGTGCCGGCGGCGCTGGCCGACCACGCCCGGCTGGTGGACCTGCGCCGCAAGGAACTCTGGGTCGAGGTCAGCGCCAGCCCCTGGGCCCAGGAACTCCAATTCCTCAAGCCGAAAATCCTGGCGGCCCTGGACCGGGCCCTGGGACCCGGCAAGGTCAAAGACCTGCGGGTGCGGGTGGGAGCGAGGTCGGCGTAGCTGTTTGAAATTAAATAAATTATCCGGATAACCTCTTGATGTCACTTGTAGGGGCGGGTTTTAAACCCGCCCCTGCACAACTGGTTGACGCAGCATCACTCATAAACAAAGTAGCGCCAGCCTCCCCCGGCTTTTCGAGGCTCCCCGGCCACTGTGCCCAGCTTTCCGCCGGTGGACCTGAAAAGCATAGTCCGCCGGTCACTAATGCTGATTTTAGGTTTTGCTGCAAAAATATAAACCGCAAGCTGTCTTATAGCGTAGGACGTCCCGCGTTGACCCCCCAAGAGATCTTGTCATTATCCCCGATACCATAATTAGCGCCGTTGCCGTTAGCGCTGTTCTGGTCCACCATGATGGGCATGGGTTGGGGGGGGTTGAGTGCGAATCCTGTGCCATTATTATTGGCCACACACCCGATAACGGCACCAGTCCCATTCATCGCAATACCCATGTTGGTGTTATTGTTGGCGACGCATCCGGAAATCCTCCCAGAACCAACCAAAATACCATAGTCATTATTAGAGCAAATACATCCTTCGATCAATGGGTTGCTCCCTGCAACCCAGACCCCCCAACCATTGTTAAAGGCCCTGATCCGGCTAACTCGGATATTGGCGCCGGCGCCTACTATGCCTGACCCAAAACCGCTCACCGTGCCATTACGGACTTCCAAATTGTTGCGGGGGGGGTTATTAACATTGGGATTAATGCCGCAATTACTGATGGATTTGCCGGCGCCGGTCAGGCTGAAACCCATGAGGTCGAGGGTGACATTATCGGCGTCTACGCTGATGGCACTACCGGTGCCGCTGTAGGTCAGGTTACCGCCAAGGTAATAGAAACCCGGTGAAGAAATGGTATAGGGTACACTGGTGATTTTTGTGCCCACGCCCCCGCCCACCGCTACCACGTAAAAATCGCCGTCCGCCAGAACCGGGTTGACGCTTAACAGAATCGCGCCAACCAAGGCCAGGAGCCAAAGTTTTCTCTTCATGATGCACACCTCATTCAAGGATCAAAAAGGTTTAGTTGATTGACAGATTGCCGCAGCCATCCTGGTTTGCTGCCCCCAGTACCCTTAACCGTGCCTCTCCCCAATCTGTGTCGGGGCATCTTTTATCTTGTTTAAACCAAAGTCGCCCCTCTTATCGAGAGCAACCATATTCGGGTGAAGCAGTATAGCATAATATTTTCCACACATTCTAAAAAACCAATTATCCTTCAGACTTCGAGCAAACCCGACCATCGGCGACCAGGTATCATTTGTTTGCCACCTAAGAAACCCGGGTCAGAGCGGTCCCGTCATGCCTTGTAAACCAGTGAATAAGGGAAGCAAGGTGAAAAGGCGCAAGCAAAAGTCAACGTATCTTGCCGGGTGAGACAATTATCCTCAGATAAGCGAAAAACCCCGGTATGATCTGAATAGCGAAATTGACTTTTTGTGGGGGATGTCCAGAATCCTATTCTGTCCGATGATGTTATGCCTCGATGGAGAGGTTGCCCGGTTAAATCTTGACCATTACAAGTTGAGATCCCCGTCTCGCCAAGCTCAAAAGAGTAATTTTACCAGGATGATGGCGATGACGATGCCGGTCATATCCGCGGCGAGGCACACGGGGACCAGGTATTTGGTCTTTTTGATGCCCACGGCCCCGAGATAAACCGCCAGGACGTAAAAAGTCGTTTCGGCGCTGCCCATGATAACCGCGGCCATCATGCTGGCCAGGGAGTCGGGGCCGGTGGATTTAAGAATCTCGGTGAAAATACCCAGGGACGCCGCGTTGGAAAATGGTTTTACCATCGCCACCGAAAAAACTTCCGGCGGCAGGTTAAATGGAGTCGCAACGAAGGCAAACAATTTTCTGATAAAGTCGAAAGCTCCCGAGGCTTCAAAGGTTTTGACCGCAATGAATATTGCCAGGACATAGGGAAAAATCCCGATGATGATGCCGATGCCATCTTTCGCGCCCGAGACAAAGGAATCATATACGGGCACCCCTTTGGCAAATCCATAAATAACCGTAAAAAAAATGAAAACCGGTATTAAACCCTGAAATACAAGACTGATGGTATCCATGTCACCTATCTTTCCGGCTGAATTTTTTGAATAACCACAGTATCCCCACCGCGGTGGCCGAAGATATGACGGTAGCAATGATGGTTGGCAAGACAATGGCATTCGGGTTACGCGAGCCGTAACTTGCCAGCAACCCAATAGCCGTAAAAGGAACCAGCTGAATGCTTGAGGTATTGATAACAATAAACAGCATCATCTCGAAAGTTATGGTGTCATTATCGGGATTGAGGGTCTGAAGGTCTTCCATGGCCTTGATGCCCAGCGGCGTGGCCGCATTACCCAGGCCGAAAAAATTGGCCAGCAGATTGAGCGTGATGGAAGTTATGGACGGGTGCCCTTCGGGTATATTTTTGAAGAGAAGCGAGATTGCCGGTCGGAAGAAATTGGACAGTTTGTAAATCAAGCCGGAATCTTCCAGTATCCTGGTGATCCCCAGCCAGAGAGAAACAATGGCAACCAGGTAGAGGCAGACTTCCACCGCGGCTTTGCCGGCTTCAAACATGGCTTTGGTGAACCCATCAATCCTGCCGTTGATGGCGGCAAACACGACGCTGATACAAACGACCAAGAGCCATACGGTGTTCATTCAGCCTTCCTTATCTTGTCCCTGTGCTAGTTGCAAGCCGCGAGAGCGCTGGAGTCCGCTACCGATTCGCCAGGAGCGGCTTGCAACCCTCTGAACCGCCTCCATTTTGCATTTTTACCCCGGATGCCGCAAGGAAATATTGAGATCTTGGCCAAGGGGAAGGCGCGGCGGCTGTCACCCCCGGCGGCGTGGCCGGATATTTTTAGGAGTGGAGTTAATTGAAACTTTCAAATCGTTGTTTTTGGGTACCGATTATAGTATCTTTCAACCATCCTCGGGGGAGACTGTTTTATCCTTAAAGGCCGGACTCGAAAAAGCCGATCAAAGACTACAGGCGGTCAGACTGTCCCATAAATGGGCCTGGTTGGGGCCGGGGGCAGGGGTGCGCCCTTTGCCCCTGACGTCGGACTTGATCCGGGTGAGGGCGCTCCGGGGTTGGAAGCCTAAGCGTTGATCGCGGCAACTAATTCAATACGTTAAGGGAACTAGAGGATGATGCGGACGATCCGGTTGATGGTTGTGATTGCTGTGCTGGTGGCAGGTTTTTGCTGCCCTGCTGCATGGGCAGATGATCAGGTTACCGTTCCGGTGCTGTGCTACCACCGCTTCGGCCCCAAGGTGGCCGATTCCATGACGGTGACCACCAAGGTGTTCGAGTCGCAGCTCCAGTGGCTCAAGGACCACCAGTACACGGTCATCCCGCTCCGGACGCTGGTGAACTACCTGCGCGGCCAGGGTCCGCCGCCGCCGCCGAAATCGGTGGTGATCGCCGCGGATGACGCGCACAAGACGGTCTATACCGAGATGCTGCCGCTGGTGCGCAAGTACAACATTCCGGTAACCCTGTTTGTCTATCCGTCGTGCGTTTCCAACGCCTCCTATGCCATGACCTGGGAGCAGTTGAAGACACTCCAGGCAACCGGTTTGTTCGACATGCAGTCGCACACCTTCTGGCATCCGAATTTCAAGAAGGAAAAGAAGAAACTTAAGCCCGAAGAGTACAAGAAGCTGGTGGACGCCCAGCTTTCCAAGGCCAAGGCCTCTCTGGAAAAAAGGTTCGGCGCCACGGTGGACGTGTTGGCCTGGCCGTTCGGCATCTATGACGACGAACTGGAAAAGGATGCCGCCAAGGCGGGTTACGTGACGGCCTTCAATATCGACCGCCGGAATGCCAGCCGGTCCGAGAAGATCATGGCGCAGCCCCGCTACCTGATGGTCAACGGCGACGGTATCAAGAATTTCGAAGCCATCGTCAGCGGCCGGGCCCAGGAAAAGGGGCATAAGACCTATTAGCCGGGGTGAGGTGCGGTTCAGGTGCTATCGCCTCGGCAGCCGCGCCTGGTCTCGGGGCGCAGTGGGGGCAGCCTGCCGCATCAGTGCTTGGCCACAAGGAGAGCAACATGGTGAAAAAATTGAGCTTATGCCTGTGTGTCGGCGTACTTTTCTTCATTTTCGGCTGCTGAGGCGGGGCCAAGGGGCTGCGGTCGAGCAGCCCTCAGTTACCGGCCCCGGTAGATTCTCAGCTGAACCACCGGGTTCCCGGCTCCCCGGTTTACTCCTAACCGCGGGATTAAAGGCCCGGCCCCGGATAGTGTGACGCCTTATGAATAAGACGGTTTTTCTCTTAAGAAAAAAGCCCCAATAAAGGCCAGTATTTACCCCCCTTTTTTAAAGGGGGGCAGGGGGGATTATGTAACCATTTGATAATCCCCCTAAATCCCCCTTTAAGAAAGGGGGACTCTAAAAGAACTTTTGGAAGGTCCGGGCAAAATAATTGCCATACAATTTATGGAGCATGACGCTAAATCCGGCAAAATCCCCCCAGCGAGGCGGGTTTTTTAGGCGCAAACCCGGAAGCCAATAGGCCGGGACAAGTTAGCCGGGGAACACTATTCCGGGCGGACCGGTAAGGCTGCCGGTTGCGAAAGGTCGACATGAAGAAGAAAATCTCTCTGTGCGGGCTCATTCTGGTGGGGGCCCTGGTCCTGGCCGGCGCGGCGGTAGCTGATGACCCCAAGGCCGCGGCCAGCCAAACCAAGGAACCCGTTGCCGGCGCGGCCCCGGCCCAAGCCCCCAAGGCCGCCCCCGGCCAGACCCAGGAACCCATAGCCAGCCCAACCCCCGCCAAAGAGGGCCAGGCTGCTGACGGCCAGACCACGACGCCGGCCGCCGCGGCCAAAGGCTATAACGGCAAGGTCGTTGACGCCCAGACCAAGGCGCCCATTGCCGGCGCCCTGGTCACCCTGGGCGATCAGCAAGTGAGGGCCGACAAGGACGGCGCCTTTCACCTGGAGGGCGCCGGGGAGACCATCAAGCTGCGCGCCCCCGGTTATGCGCGGCGCGAACTCGCCACCTCGGAGCTCACCACCCCTCCGGCGGATATCGCCCTCACCCCCTTCATGGTCAAGGCGCTGTATCTTTCCTCCTACGGGCTCGCCAGCAAGAAAATCCGCGAGGCGGCCAACGAAGCGATTAAATTGAATAATATGAACGCCCTGGTCATCGACGTCAAAGGTGATCGGGGGTTTATCCCCTTTAAGGTGGACATCCCCCTGGCGGAAGAGGTCGGGGCCCAGAAGACCATATTGTTCAAGGACATCAAGGCCGTGGTGGACAGCCTCAAGGAGCAGGGCCTCTATCTCATTGCCCGAATCGTGGTCTTCAAGGACGATCCCCTGGCCAAAGCCAGGCCGCAGTGGGCCGTCAAGAGTAAGGGCGGCGGGGTGTTCCGGGATCGGGAGAAATTACGCTGGGTCGATCCCTTCCACCAGGAGGCCTGGGATTACAACATCGCCATCGCCAAGGCCGCGGCCGAGGCGGGTTTCGATGAGGTGCAGTTCGATTATGTCCGCTTTCCCGACAACCGCAAGGTAGGGTTTGCCAAGCCGGCGAATCAGAACAGTCGCACCGAGGCGATCACCGGTTTCCTGAAGGCGGCGCACCAGGCCCTGGCGCCCTCTAACGTTATGGTGGCCGCGGACATCTTCGGTTACGTCATGTGGAACTTAGACGATACCGGCATCGGCCAGAAGGTCGACGCGGCCCTGGAGGCCGTGGATGTGGTCTGCCCGATGCTTTACCCCTCCGGTTACCAGTTCGGGATTCCCAACTACAAAAACCCGGTCCAGCACACCTATAAAATCGTGTACCTGTCGCTGAAGCGGGCCCAGGAGCGCACCGGGGCTAATCCCCTGCGCTTCCGGCCGTGGCTGCAGGCCTTTCGCGATTACGCTTTCCGGGGGGGAGACTTCAGCGAAGAGAGGATGCGGATCCAGATCAAGGCTTCGGACAAATTCGGCGCCAGCGGCTGGATGTTCTGGAACCCCCGTAACGTCTACCCCACGGGGAAATTCGCCGACTGAGGCGGCCGGAATCAGGGGCAAAGGTTTCCCGTCAACCCGGCCGGAGATTGGTTGCTTCCCGCCAGCCTCTTCGGGCTGGATGCTGATTTCCGGGAGTTAGCTGATATCGAGTTGCGTTCAAAAGGCAATTATTTGCAGACGCAGGCTTTACCGTGAAACTTCAAATCCCCCTAAATCCCCCTTTAAAAAAGGGGGACTTTAAGGAAGCCGCAGTCAATTCCCCCCTTTTCTAAAGGGGGGTAGGGGGGATTTTTCTCCCCGGGAGTAACCAACCCCGGGGTCATGGACGTTTCGCTTGCGCCAGCACAGGCGAGACGCCTGTATCGCCAATTGATTGCGACTCGGTATGAAAAGCCCGCATCATTTTTAATGCCAGGGTTCGTAAACCATCTTTCCAGGAGAGATTTTATGCCCAATGACCGCTTCATTGCCTACTTTACCATGGAGATTGCGTTGGACCCCGGCATGTCCACTTACAGCGGCGGGCTGGGAGTCTTGGCGGGAGACACTATCCGTTCGGCCGCCGATCTCATGGTGCCCGTGGTGGCCGTCTGCCTGCTCCACCGCCAAGGCTATTTTTTCCAGCGGTTGGACGCCCGGGGCCAGCAGTCCGAAGAGCCGGTGGAGTGGCCCGTTAACGATTTCCTGACCGAGATGCCGGAGCGGGCCACGGTGTCCATCGAGGGCCGGGAATTGCAGCTCCGGGCCTGGAAATATGAGGTCAATGGCGTCAGCGGCTATGAGGTGCCGGTTTACTTCCTGGACACCGATCTTCCGGAAAACAGTCCCTGGGACCGGCAGCTCACCGACCACCTCTACGGCGGCGACGACTGGTACCGCCTGTGCCAGGAAATCATCCTGGGAATCGGCGGCGTCCGGATGCTCCGAGCCCTGGGATACCGTGATCTGAGACGCTTCCACATGAACGAAGGGCATGCGGCCTTCCTGACCATCGAACTCCTGAACGAGGAGGCGGAGAGGGCCGGGAAGAACTCCATCGGTCAGCCAGAGATTGAAGCGGTCAGGGCGAAGTGCATCTTTACCACCCACACGCCGGTGCCGGCGGGACACGACCAGTTTCCCCTGGAACTGGTGGAGAAAATGGGGGGCAATCTCAAGTATGTGATGGATATGCAGGACACGTTTGCCGTGGATGTCCAGAAACAAATCTTTCGGTATGGGGGTGAGTTTGCCCGGCTGCCCGAACTGGCCCAGCGCGGGCTCAGGTTGAATATGACCTATCTGGCCCTCAACCTGAGCCACTACGTCAACGGGGTGGCCAAAAAGCACGGCGAGGTGTCCCGGCTCATGTTCGCCGACTACCCGATAGACGCCATCACCAACGGCGTGCACGCCGCCACCTGGACCACGGAGCCTTTCCAGGCGCTCTTCGACCGCCACATCCCGGGTTGGCGGGAGGACAACTTCAGCCTGCGCTACGTCCTCAACATCCCCGCCGACGAGCTGTGGGAAGCGCACCAAAAGGCCAAACAAGAGCTTCTGGCCATCGTCAACCGAAAGACTAACGCCGGCATGGACGCCGACGTGATGACCATAGGGTTTGCGCGGCGGGTCGCAACTTACAAGCGGGCGGACTTGCTGTTCAACGATATCGAGCGCTTGCGGCGGATTGCCCGGGAGGTGGGCCCCATCCAGATGATTTTTGCCGGCAAGGCCCATCCCCGGGACGTTCAGGGAAAAGACCTCATTCGACGAATATTTCAGGCCGGGGAGGCCTTAAAACCGGACATCAAGATGGCTTACCTGGCGAATTACGACACCTGGCTGGGGCGCCGGGTCGCCGGCGGCGTGGATATCTGGCTGAACACCCCCCAGCCGCCCAACGAGGCCTCGGGCACCAGCGGCATGAAGGCGGCCCTGAATGGGGTCCCGAGCTTCAGTATCCTGGATGGCTGGTGGCTGGAGGGGCACATCGAGAACTTTACCGGTTGGTCCATCGGCGCCCCGGTGACCCACGGTCCCGAGGGCTACGATTGCTCCGGCGATGCCGATTGCCTCTATGGGAAACTGGAGCAGGTCATCGTCCCGATGTATTACCATGACCGGGAGGCCTTTATGCGGGCCATGTACGGGGCCATCGCCATCAACGGCGCCTTTTTTAACACCCAGCGCATGGTGCAGCAGTATGTGGTGAAGGCGTACCTGTAAAAATTTGGCGGGGTCCCACTGAGGCTTAATGCCGGGCGCCGGCGGACGGCGCCCGGCACCCCCGAGAGCAAGAAGCCTCACATCCCTCCCATAACCCCAGCCGCCGGTCTCATCGGCCGCCGCGCACACACCACACTAAATAGTTATTGCTCTTGGGGTCGGTACCCGCAAAGCCAAGGTCGAAACCCACCCACCAGGCGAGGTTGGGGAGAGATCCGTTTTCGCTAGTCGAAGACCAGTAGCGGTTCTGCCATACCACCCCTATAAACGGGTTGGGCGTCGGCACGGCCGGACCAGTAAACTCTCCCCCCCTGCCATAATCGACCAGGCTTTGCAGTTCCCGGATGTTGGGCAGGCGCCAGTTACCCTGCGTGGAGCCATCTTTGAGGCCAGCATCGCCAGACTTCAGATTGTTGGCGATGGTAATGGCCTGTCCCCACGTTGTCGGGCCAAGAGCACTGGCATTTTGTAACCAGATCAGCCCGGTAAGATTATCAGTGACGGTGCCATTCTGATTATCAGTAAACCGGGGCGTGGGCCAGGCCACGCCCTTGTGCAAGTCCCCGTCGTCTCCCGGGACATAGACGGTGGTCTGGCCGGTCTTGGGAACCGGGGCATAGTTCCCTTTCATGGCTGGTATTACATAAAACCCATCCTCGGCACCGGCCGCACCCGCACTGGCCAAAGCCAAAACCAACGACAAGAAAATCAGCAGGACTCTTCTCATGATCGGGCTCCTTTTTCAGGAAGAATTAATCCTTCGGGTTAGCCGTCAGGCTTGGCTGCGCTCGTTCCACATTGTTACTTGGGACCTGTTTTGCGGCCTGCAACCATAGACCCCCTGTTGCCCAAGAGGCAACCTTTTTCGTGGGAATCATCATAGCACAATTATTTTAACAAAGATTGAAAATCGTTTAATACGAAGTTGCAGTCAAAAAACTATGAATATTTATGTCATTCTGAACGGAGCGCAGCGGAGTGAAGAATCTTGGCATCTTGAAAAGAGAGATTCTTCGCTGCGCTCAGAATGACAAAAAATAGACTTTTGATTGCTCATCGGCATAACAAAGTGTTGCAGCTGACCCTTCTGCGGGCGTATATCATCTATCCCGTCGTCAGAGTCAGACAGTGCAACAACCTTGCCTCCTCTCATCCCTTGGGGCTTTGACCCGTTTGTGACAAGCGTGGAAATGCCGTTATGAGGCCTGGAGGGAGACTGACTTTATGGCCGGGTTGGAGCAGATGGATAAGTTCCAGGGCGTTGGCCACGGCCTGGCCCGCGGGGTGGTTGTTGAAGATGACGTAAGTCTCAGCCGCCTTCTCCATCAGTTCCCGGGTCCGGGCCGCCAAATCCTCCAGTTCCTCGGGGGAGTACAGGTAGTCATACCGGGCTCCCGGGTCGGCCCCGAACTCAAACCAGGCATCCTGACGCCGCCCGTGGCAGCGCAGGTACCCCCGGGGCCCGGTGACCCACCGCGTGGCGCCCATGGGGTAGGAGACCATAGGCTGGTCGATGTTGCAGAAATCAAGGCCGGCGAGCTCTAAAAACTCGCGCACGGCCCGCTGCTGCCAGGAGCGGTGGCGCACCTCCACCGCCAGGGGAAATTTTTGTAAGGCGGTCTTGAGTTGCACCAGATAAGCGCGATTTTCCTCGGTATTATGAAAGGAATAGGGAAACTGGGCCAGGAGCACCCCCAACTTTCCGCCGTAGAGCAGCGGGTCCAGGCCAGCTTGGAACTGGGCCAGATCGGGGGCCGGCAGCCGCCGGGCGTGGGTGAAGACCTGCCACACCTTGGCGGTGAAGCGGAAATCCGGGAAATCCGTCACCGCCGCCAGCCAGCGCCGGGCGTAGTCGGCGGGGATGGGCCGGTAAAAGGTGACGTTGATCTCCACCGCGGTAAACAGGGTGGCCAGGAAGGTGAGGCGGTCGGTGCCCTTGAGCCCCGGGGGATAGACCACCCCCTGCCAGTCGGGGTAATCCCAACCCGCCGGGCCGATGAAGAATTGGGGGTTTTCTGCCTGGGGTTTGCTGTGAGGGGAGGCAGCGGGCACGGACTTAATCCCCTTCTCTGTCCCTGGCACCGGAAGGGATGACATCAATTTTCCGCATTATACCAGGCGGTTCAACTGATTCGACCAAAAAAGGCGCGCCGTGCGCACCCTACCCGCTGACCTGAAGAGTTTTTCGCAGGGTGCGTTTTACGCACCACTGGCGGGCGGGACGCCGGCCCTACTGCTCATCAATGCTGGGCATTCGGCGCAGGACAGGGTGTCCCCGGCAGGCTGGCCTTCGGGGAGGGGATACTCTTCCCGGGCCAAGACGGCTTTCAGGGCTTCCAGGGCCACTTCCAGTTGGGAGTCGTCGGGCTCTAAGGCAGTGAGGCGCTGGGTGGCCAACCCGGGCCACAGGAGGACTTGCGCCAGTCTATGCCGGGAGTGCTTGCCGCCCCAGCGGATGATCTCGTAGGAGAGCGCCGCGATGGGAAACATGAGGCCCACCTTGATGATTACCTGGAGAAAATTGTTGGCCAGGCCCCGGCGAGTCAGGGCCGGGAACAGGGGGAAAAAGACGGTGAAGATCAGGATGCTCACCAGCAGCACCACCAGGATAAAGGAGGTGCCGCAGCGGGCGTGGGCGGTGGGATGGCGCCTGGTGTTGGCCACCGTCAGTTCTTCCCCGGCCTCAAAGGTGCAGATGGACTTGTGCTCGGCCCCGTGGTACTCGAAGACCCGGCGAATATCCGGGAAAAAAGAGATGCCCCAGATATAGAGCACCAGGAAGGTGCCCTTGATGAGGCCGTCGACGGCATGAAAGGTGAAGTCGGCCGGGGTCAGGGTATGGCCCACCAGGTAACCGGCTTTGCCGCTCAGCCAGTGGGGCAGAAAGCCGAAAAACAGGAAGGCCATGAGGAAGGCGCCCCCCAGGGTGAGGGCGATGCTGCCCCAGCCCAGAGGTTCATCTTCTTTGTCGGCATCTTCTTCCTGGAGCGCGGCCTGGGCCGAAAAGGTCAGGGCCTTGACACCCGTGACCATGGCCTCGACGAGGATTACGGGACCCCGAAGGAAGGCGCGCTTTAAAACGGGGTAGCGCTCCGCCAGGGAATGGTACGCCTCATCCTTGAGGATCACCGTGCCGTCGGGACGGCGCACCGCGATGGCCATGGCGTGGGGGGAGCGCATCATGACGCCCTCCAGCACGGCCTGGCCCCCTACGGCCAAGGGCAGGTCTTCGTGCTTCATTCTGCCTTGTCGTCGGCCTTGTATTTTTCCAGGTGGGCGTATTTGCGCCGGAAGCGCTCCACCCGTCCGGCGGTATCCATGAGCTTCTGCTTGCCGGTAAAGAAGGGATGG
This sequence comes from Pseudomonadota bacterium, assembly GCA_018897875.1. Taxonomy (GTDB): domain Bacteria; phylum Desulfobacterota; class Desulfobaccia; order Desulfobaccales; family 0-14-0-80-60-11; genus 0-14-0-80-60-11. The sequence continues at coordinate 26,305 of JAHIKF010000289.1, forward strand.
CACTTGGAGCAGATCTCCACCCGGATGTTATCCTTGGTGGAGCCGGTCACGAACTCGCTGCCGCAGGCGCAGCGCACGGTGGTTTCAATGAAGGTGGGATGGATATCGTTCTTCATAAATTTTCTCGAGTCTCCTGATTTGCCTCTTAAACAATTAATTTTATATCAGGCTGATGCAAAAAGCTAAGAAAAATTTAAAACCAGGCAATCCGCAGCCAGGGGGCGGAGATGAGATGAGTTTTATGAAACGTATCCAGGCTGTTCTTCATTGGCGGCCAGTGGCCCACCCATAAATTATGAAAAGATATGTATGGCGGGCACTGCCCGCCGTTCCCGACCATCAATTGGTGCGTAAGACGCACCCTACGGAAAACTTTTCAAGGCAGGGTTCAGGTCAGGGGCAGAGGGAGGCAGGTTTCTCGCTTGACAATTACAGCAATAAACGCAAACATGGTTGTCAGGATCGGAACCAAATCCGGTCTCAAGGAATTGGGGGAGAAATTCAGTGTCTTGACTGAATAGCGTTGATAGAATACTCATAACAAGCTGAAGTGGACTCATTGATGTATTCAGTGAAGGGGTAGCGGCAACATCATGCTTTCTTCCTTAGATATTGCCAAACAAAAATTAATAGAAATCAGTATAGCCCTCTCCAGTGAAACTGATCTATCCAGATTATTGAAAATGATTATTAATGAATTGCGCCTCCTGACCAACGCGGATGGCGGCAGCCTCTTTTTGGTAGAGAATGGCCATCTCCGTTTTGAAGTAGCGCAAAATAATACCTTGATGGTTTTAGAGGGTGAAGACTTCCAATTTTTTAAACGATTTGAGATTCCTATTAGCGAGCGCAGTATTGCCGGTTATGTGGCTCTCACGGGTAACATCTTGAATATCCCTGATGTTTATGAATTGTCGTCTGATTTCCCGTTCCAGTTTAATCCCGAATTTGATGTGCGCAATAATTATCACACCCAATCAATTCTGGCTGTCCCTCTCAAAGATCATACCGGCAAAATAATCGGCGTCTTAGAATTGATCAACGCCATGGACGCAAAGGGAAAATCGGTTTCCTTCAGCGAAGCTCATGAAAATCTGGTCCTGTCCCTGGCTTCCCTGGCGGCAGTGGCCATCAATAAAGCGCGCCTGATTCAAACTATTCAAAACCTGTTCGAAGCGGAGAGAGAACAAAATCGCCGCAATCTGGAGGCCATCTTTCGGAGCGTCAATGACGCCATCATCACGGTTGACAAGCATGGGCGAATTATTGCCGCCAATGATGCCACCAGAGAAATTTGCGGCATAGATCCCCAAGCGATCGTCGGCCGGGAGTTCGACCAGGTCAATAGCTATTGTGCTCAATCATGTTATGCAGCGCTAAAAGAAATTCTGGGGACGGCAAAAACCATCAAGGATTACCGGCTGGAATGTCGAAAGCAGACTCGGCCACATCAAATAGTTACCGTAAGTAGTTCGCCGTTAAGAGATAATACCGACAAAAACATCGGCACGGTGCTCGTGATTCGAGATTTGACCAGAGTGGCCGAAATGGAAGGGGAATTGCGCGCCCGGTATAACCTGCACAATATGGTGGGCAAAAGCCACCAGATGCAGAGCATATTTCACCTTCTGGATGAATTGATCAATACGGACACCACCGTGCTGATCACGGGGGAAACCGGCACCGGCAAGGAACTGATCGCCAAGGCGCTCCATTATGGCGGGGTGCGGGCCGCCAAACCCATGGTAACCGTGAATTGTTCGGCCTTGCCGGAGAATTTGCTGGAGAGCGAATTGTTTGGGCATGTGAGAGGCGCGTTTACCGGGGCCTCGAAGGATCGGGTGGGCCGCTTTCAGGCCGCGCATGGGGGCACCTTATTCCTGGATGAAGTTGGGGATATTACTCCCAATTTACAGCTGAAGCTCTTAAGGGTCCTGCAGGAAAAGACCTTTGAGCGAGTCGGTGATTCCACCACTTACCCTGTAGACGTACGGGTTATTGCCGCGACTAACTGTGACTTAAAGAAAAAGGTCAGTTTAGGAGAATTTCGGGAAGACCTCTACTATCGGCTGAAGGTGTTGGAGATTGCTTTGCCTCCCTTACGGGAAAGGCGCGAAGATATCCCTTTATTGGTACTTGATCACAGGGTTAAAAATTAGGCTTGTGAGATCCAGGCGATATCTGGTTGGAGCCCCTTGAAGTAACAGGTCATCGCCTCCACTAGGACCGGAAAGGTCTGACGGCCCCGCACGCGACAGGTTTGGCGCAAAG